>JAQUTO010000103.1 GCA_028694305.1 Bacilli bacterium | reverse complement strand
TCAAACTTATCAACTGGCAAGCCATAGCAATTCACTAAGAGCTTATAGCACTTATCCATTAATTCAGCTTGTAGTTTTCTAACTTTCTCCATACCGCCCTTCTTATAGGCAATTCGGGCATCAGAAGCAAACTTACGAATGTTAGCGTTAATTAAACTGGCTGAAATCCAAGTTTGGTCACTTTGAGTTGTTTCATCATTAACAAGTTTAGGACAAATTCCATATTTCTTAACAATGTTAACAAACATATCCCATTGACCACCATCACCAACGCCCCAAGTTAAAACGTGTTGAAGAACACGATCATCATAATCGACATCAATTAAATCAATAATGCTTTCAAGGGCAAAATTAATCTTTTCTAGACGATCATAGAAAGCAAAATGAGCTTGGGAAATCTCAAATTCCTTAATATCGCATTTCTTAGCAATAATCTCTCTTAAAACGTTAGTAGCAGCAAAAATCCAGCAACGCCCAGATTGTTTTTGGTTAGTTGCACCCATAGTTTTAATATCAATACTGAATTGAGGTTTAATACTAGCACAACTATCTTTACTGTGAACAACATCTGGAATTGCAGTTTTACTTAAAGCATGGCGTAAAACAGCATTACGTGGATCTTTTGAATACTCTTTAGCAACTTCGCACAAATGTGCGTTTGTAATAGGAACAATTTTCTTCATACTTATTTCTTTACCTTTCCTTGATTTGCAACACTAGCCATTTTGGCCTGGAGGTCGGCTTCATCTAATAAGTAATACTTCTTAGTGAAATGAAATTTGTCATCGAATTCATAGACAAGTGGGATTCCGGTTGGAATATTTACATCAATAATGGCTTTTTCATCAAGTTTTTCAAAATACTTAACTAAAGCCCGAATTGAATTACCATGGGCCACAATCAAGACACGTTTACCTTGTTTCATTTGTGGGAGTATTTCACTTTCAAAATACGGGACTGCTCTTGCAATCGTATCTTTCAATGACTCTGCTCGTGGTAAGACAGATTTATCTACGACATCACGATATGGAATTTGTAAGGATGGACAACGAGGATCATTCACATCAAGTAATGGTGGTTGAACTCCAAAACTTCTGCGCCAGATTTTAACTTGCTCTTCACCATATTTAGCAGCTGTTTCAGCTTTATTGAGGCCTTGTAACGCTCCATAATGGCGTTCATTTAGTTTCCAAGATTTAATAACTGGTAACCACTCGCGGTCTAGTCCTTCTAAAGTATAATTTAAGGTGTTGATAGCGCGCTTTAGCACTGAAGTATAACATAAATCAAAGTCATAGCCTTTTTCTTTCAAAATCAGCCCGGCTTGCTTAGCTTCTTCCTTGCCTTTTTCGGACAAATCAACATCAGTCCAACCAGTGAAAAGATTGAGTTTATTCCATTCGCTTTCACCATGACGAATTATGACTAATTTCATTGTCTGCTCCCTCCGTTGCAATAACGAATATACTTTAGCATACTAAAGTAATAAAAGCAAAAAATCTACCCATGTATACGCTTTCAAAATGTTTTTTTATCTTTATAATTCTATGAATTATATCTTTACTAGAACCCCAAAAAAGAGTAGGATTACATATAGGTAAATATTCATTTACGTTGAGGAGGGATAAAATGTTTACTAAATTAGTCGAAAAACTTAAAAAAGATCCAAAGACTTTAATCTTTACAGAAGGACCAGATCCACGTATTTTGGAAGCTGCTGCTCGTCTTAAGAAAGATGGCTTCATTACTCCAATTTTAATTGGTAATGTTAAAGAAGTTGAAGGCGCTGCTAAGAAAGGTAATTTTGACATTAAAGGTCTTGAAATTATTGACCCACTAACTTACCCAAGATTCGAAGAAATGGTTAAAACCTTATTTGACCTTCGTAAAGGTAAGATGACCGAAGAAGAATGCCGCGCCAACTTAAAGAAAGGTAACTATTTTGGCACTATGCTCGTTAAGATGGGCAAAGCCGATGCCTTACTAGGTGGTGCTACATATTCAACTGCTGATACAGTTAGACCAGCACTCCAAATCATCAAGACTAAACCAGGAAATTCCAGTGTTTCTTCTTGCTTTATTTTGAGCCGTGACAAAGAATTACTTGCCATGGGCGATTGTGCTATTACTATTGAACCAACTGAAGACCAAATCGTTGAAATTGCCATTGAAACAGCTAAAACAGCCAAGGTTTTCGGAATTGATCCAAAAGTTGCCTTACTCTCATTCTCTACTAAGGGTTCAGGCAAAGGCGACAATGTTGATAAGATGAGAAATGCTACTGCTAGAGTTCAAAAACTCGAACCAGATCTCGCTGTTGATGGCGAATTACAATTCGATGCTGCTGTTTCTCCAGTAGTCGCTCAAGTTAAATGCAAAGGTTCCAAAGTTGCTGGACATGCTAATACCTTTATTTTCCCAGAAATTCAATCTGGTAATATCGGTTATAAGATTGCTCAAAGACTCGGTGGTTTTGCAGCCTATGGTCCTATTCTCCAAGGTCTCAATGCTCCTATCAATGACTTAAGCCGTGGTTGTGATGCCGATGAAGTTTATAAGATGGCTATCATCACCTGCGCCTTAAAGTAATTAATTAAAACGCACACAAAAGGAAGGGTTTGTCCCTTCCTTTTTTTTGTTATTTATTTTTATTAACTGAAGCATCATAGATGCCAAGAATTGCTTTATTAAGTGTGTCATCGAATTCAGCTTGGCTTTGTTGATATCTTAAATCTTGTAACAAAGCCCTCGAGAAGGAAGCCACCATTTTCTTATTATCTTTTAGTTTGAGATTGGCTTCTTTTTGGGAATAACCACCAGATAGAGCCACGATTCTAACTACATGTGGATCAGAAGCAAGTTTATCATATAAACTTGGAACTGTTGGAATTGAAAGTTTAAAAATAACTTTATCATTAGGGCCAAGTTTGGCAAGACCAGCTTTTAATTCTTGAAGTAATAAGGCTTCGGCCTCTTTTTTATCAGGAATTGTAATGGTAACTTCTGGTTCAATGATTGGCACTAAATCATAGGAAATAACTTTTTTAGCCACTTCAAATTGTTGTTCAACAATGGCATGAATGCCTTTTGGATTAGCGGCATCAATGACTGAACGTTCCTTTGTGCCGAAGATATGACGCTTATTAGCTCTGGCTAATAAATCATCTAAAGTTGGCATATCTTTCATTAGTTTTACGCCATCTTGGGCATCTTTTAGACCCTTATCAATTTTGAGGATTGGAACAATTTGTTTTTCATCCCAAAGATAATCAGCGGTAAACTTACCCATAATCTTGCCATCCATCGTCTTTTCAAAGAGAATGGCGGCTAAAATATGTTCACTAGTAAAGGCTTTAGAGGTAATAACCCGACTGCGCATTTCATGAATAAGGGCGAACATTTCATCATCATTATGATAAGCATCTTCCTTAATACCATAACCTTTTAAAGCTTTAGGTGTTGAGCCACCAGATTGGTCTAAAGC
>JAQUTO010000102.1 GCA_028694305.1 Bacilli bacterium | reverse complement strand
ATGCTCTTAACAAGTAGTGGAGAAGACGATGTTGCTTGGCATGAAATTGTGACCAAAGATGGTATCTACATTGAATCTAATGGCAATGGCTATATGCTCACTAGTTCCTCCTTCTATACCATTACAGATGGTGTTTGGGAAGACTTATCCGCCTATAGTCAATACATGTCTAGTTCAGTCGATATTTTAAAGAATTCAATGGGTATTTATCTGACATCAGGTGAATATATTACTACTAGTGAAGCCAGCGTTGGTAGTGGTACTGTAGCTGGCAGAAACTGTGTTAAGTACTCAGTTAATGTGTCAGTGTCTGAAGGCAGTTATACAGCCGAGTATTACCTAGACAAGGACACCAATATCTGTCTTAAATACTATGTTAAGTATAATGAAACTACTTCTGGCAATGCCGGAACAGCTTGCTGGGAAGCAACCACCTTCAAAACAAGCGGTGTAAAATTACCAACTCCTAAAGTATAACAAACAAAAAGTGAGGCATTTACCTCACTTTTATTTACTGGCTAAGTAGAAAGCTTGTAACGCCGCACCGACTAAACCAGAATCAGAACCAAGCCGCGATTTTGCAAAATGAATTTTTCCTCTTGCTCCAATCATCGAATGCTTGGATACCTCATCAATAATGCGGTCAACATAAGGATCCATCGAGTGGGATACTCCCCCACCAAAGACATAAATATTCGGTTCAATATAAAGATTGATATTAGCTAAAGCAATCCCCATATTAATTATCCACTCATCAACAATCTTTTTAGCAACTTCGTTGCCACTTTGTTCTAATTCAAAGAGCTTTTTGGCATCACAGTTTTTGAGTCCTGCCACTTCAGCTTGATGTTGTAAGGAAGTCCCGGAACATAATGATTCCCAAGAACCAGAATTAGTTGCAGCACTTTGTTTAAACTTAGATTCTTTTGAAATAATCATATGTCCAACTTCTTGCGCATATCCATCTCGACCTTCAATTATCTTGCCGTTGATGATTAAGCCACCACCAATACCCGTTGAAACAGTTAAGAATTGGACAATTTTATAATTGATACCTGAACCAAGTTTAGCTTCTGCTAAAGCAGCCACGTTGGCATCGTTACTAACAAAGGTTGGAATCTTGATTTTTTCTTCGACTAGTTTTTTTAAAGGGATATTCTCTAGTCCTAGGTTTGGTAAGACATAAACAAAACCATCCCAAGGGAAAACTGGTCCACAAATTCCAATTCCTAAACCTACAGGGGCAAACTTTTCAGCATCAAGTTCTTGGTAAATACCCACAATTTGATTGACGAGTTCTTCTTGAGAATTGACCTTGCCAATTTTGCGCTTGATGGCCTTGAAAATACTACCATATTCTGAGATGATAGCCCCTCTTATATTGGTTGCTCCAATATCAAATGCGACTGCATACTTCATATTAAGACCTCCTAATCGAGTATTAGAATCTTCATAAAGTTAGTTGACCCTTTGCCGTTACCACCAGTCATAAGAATAGTATCATTCTTTTTATAACCTAAAGCTTTAGCTTGTTGTTTGGCGACTTCTTCCATATTTGATGTTTGAGGAATTGTTTGACCATAAACGCCCCAATTTAGGCATAATGAACGAGCCACTTGTGGATCTTTGCTCAAGGAAAGAATCGGACAAGATGGCCGATAACGGGAAATTCTTCTAGAAGTTGAACCCGACATTGAGAAAGCTACAATCAGCTTTGCTCCAGTCATAAAGGCTGCACTAGCCACCGAATAAGCAATAGCATCATCATGAACTTGACTCGACTTTGAATAAGCCCATTCAATCAAATCATGAGTATTCAAAGTACTTTCTATTCTAGTGGCAATTCTTGCTTCCATTTCAACGCTTTCAACTGGGAAATCACCCGAGGCTGATTCACCAGAAAGCATAATAGAATCACAAGCTTCATAAATAGCATTAGCAACATCGCTAACTTCTGCTCTAGTTGGAAAAGGATTATGTTGCATTGAATCCAACATATGAGTTGCGACAATAACCGGTTTACCTTGAGTGGCACAGGCTTCAACAATCATTCTTTGAACAACTGGAACATCCTCGGCTGGAAGTCCAACGCCTAAGTCTCCTCTAGCAACCATTACGCCATCACTGGCTTTAATGATTTCAGTTAAATTATCAACGCCTTCTTGACACTCAATTTTAGCGATGATTTGGATTTCTTCATGTTTTTCTTGCTTTAAAATTTCTCTAATCTCGTGAATATCTTTGGCTTTCCTAACAAAGGAAGCTGCAATATAATCAACTTGATTCTTAGCTCCAAAACGTATATCACTTTCATCTTGTTTTGACATAAATGGCATACTAAGTTTGACACCAGGCGCAGCACAGCCCCGGCGATCTGCCATAGTATGATTATTCAAAGCCCGACAAATAAGGCAATTATCTTTCTTGTCTTTCTCTAAAACTTTAAAAGAAATTTTGCCATCATCAAAACGTAAGATATCATTGGCTTTAACATCTTTAATTAAATCTGGAAATGAAACAGAAAACTTAGTGTTATCACCTAAGATTGGTGACATATAGATTGCCACCTTTTTACCTTTGGTAAAAGTAGCTTGGCCACCACTAAATTCTCCACTGCGAATCTCTGGTCCCTTTGTATCTAGCATAATTGCAATGTTATAGCCTTCTTTTTGTAAAGAATGCAACATATTAATTTTGACTAAGTGGGTTGCTTGACTCCCATGGGAAAAGTTCAGACGAGCAATATTCATACCTGCCTTAATGAACTTAATAACTACTTCCTTGCTTTCGGAGACTGGTCCGATAGTTGCAATAATTTTAGTTTTCTTAGTAAACATTACTTTAACCTCTCTGAATCTGTATACATTCCTAAATCTGGCATTCTTACCACATCTAGGCATGTCTTTAAGTCTTGCACCACAATTTGGTTATTGACCATACCAACACAACAGGAATCGAAATCCATTTTTAGTGCATCAATGGCACGAGCTCCCATTAAAGAAGCTAAAACCCGATCCTTACCAGAAGGACGTCCACCTCTTTGAATATGACCTAAGACTGTGGCCCGAGTTTCCATGCCAACTTTTTCTTCAATTTCTTCAGCTAATTTATTAACATCAAATAGATTTTCACTAACCACCACTAGTTCATGGCGTTTGCCACTAGCTTTAGCGTTGAATAGTTCATCTAAAATATTTTCTTTTGTCATAACTCTTTCACTTGAAAGAATAAGCTCCGCCCCAGTTGCAATACCAGCATGAACAGCTAAATCACCACAATGGCGACCCATAACTTCAATGATGGAGCAACGTTGATGGGAATTTGAAGTATCCCTTAATCTATCAATAGCTTCCACAATGGTATTAAGAGCTGTATCAAAACCAATTGTATAATCAGTTCCTGGAGCATCATTATCAATGGTGCCAGGCAGACAAATGACTCTAATACCAAATCTCGAGAGACCTAAAGCGCCTCGATAAGAACCATCTCCACCAATAACT
>JAQUTO010000101.1 GCA_028694305.1 Bacilli bacterium | reverse complement strand
GGGCATATCTATGCTAATACTTATGCTTCTAAAAATAATTATCCTTGTTTAGCTTTGGTTATTTCGGGTGGGCACACTCAATTCATTTATATGAAAGAACCATTACATTTTGAAATTGTGGGTAGCACCCAAGATGACGCTATCGGAGAAGCTTATGATAAAGTGGCTAGAGTAATTGGTTTACCATATCCTGGCGGACCAGCCATTGATAAATTATCTAAGTTAGGTAAACCAAATTATAAACTGCCTTTACCTCATACCGAAAATCCATTAGATGTTTCTTATAGTGGGCTTAAAACTGCGGTTTTAAATCTAGCTCATAATCTAGAGCAACGTGGTGAAGAAATTAACAAAGAAGATCTCTGTTATGCCTTCCAACATCGGGCGGTGGATATGATTGTCGATAAATTAATTTTAGCTCTAGAGAAATACCCAGTTAAACAAGTGGTTGTTGCTGGGGGTGTTTCTGCTAATTCATATGTTAGAGAGCAAGTACCATTGAAAGTTCATAAATATGATTCCTCAATTCAAGTTGTCATACCACCAATGTGGTGTTGCACCGATAATGCTGCGATGATTGCGGCTTTAGGGAGTGAATTATATGGCAAAGATTATACTTGTGATTTGAGTATCGGAGTTGATCCGAACTGGGAAATCAATGAATTTCCTCAAAAATTCTAGACTTTAAGTGTTAAGCCACTTATAATCTAGGTATAAAAACGATGAAAAAAGCCGATCTAGCAACATTGTAATTAGCGAGTCCTTGCTTAGGTGAAATGGGGATTTGGTGAAACTAGGGAGAACACTTTTGGAGTTTGGGTAAAACCCGTTTTCCGCGTTAAGGAATTAAAGAGCGCACAAGAGGCGAATTAGGATGGCACCACGGGGTATCTCGTTCCTAAACACCTCTTTTTTATTTAAACTAAAAGGAGGATTTTTATGTTTGAATTCAAAACGGTTCGTGAACTATATGAAATAGTAAATGAAGGCAGTCACGTTGAAAAAGAAGGACTCGATGTCATTGAACTAGAAGGTTGGGTTAGAACCAATCGCTTTAATGGTTCAATCGGTTTCATTGAACTCAATGATGGGACATATTTTAAGAATGCCCAATTAGTTTATGATACTAAAGTTGCTAATTTTGAGGAAGTCAGTCACATTAATAATGGTGATGCTATTTCAATTGTGGGTAAATTCGTCTTAACCCCAGATGCTAAACAACCTTTTGAAATCAATGTTAATAAAATCACAATGGAAGGAAAGTGTGCCGCTGATTATCCATTACAAAAGAAGCGTCATACTTTAGAATATTTACGTGAAATTGCTCATGTAAGACCGCGGGCCAATGCTTTATATGCTACATTTAGGGTTCGTTCTGTCTTATCGATGGCCATTCATGAATTCTTCCAATCACAAGGATTTGTTTATGTCCATACTCCAATCATCACATCTAATGATGCTGAAGGAGCAGGCGAAGAATTCACCGTTACAACAAGGCATGATGACCATTATGATCAAGATTTCTTTGGTAAAAAGGTGGGACTTACAGTCTCTGGACAATTACATGTTGAGCCTTTTGCCTTAACTTATCGTGATGTTTATACTTTTGGCCCTACTTTTAGAGCTGAACATTCTAATACTCCAAAACATGCGGCAGAATTTTGGATGATTGAGCCAGAAATTGCTTTTGCCGACTTAGAAGATGATATGGATTTAATGGAAGATATGATTAAATATTGTATTGGTTATGTCTTAGAGAACGCTCCAGCTGAAATGGAATTCTTTGATGAATTTATTGAAAAAGGTTTGATTCAACGTCTCAAAGACTTAGTTAGTAAAGACTTTGCGGTCATTGATTACACCGAAGGTATTAAACTACTTCAAGCAGCCCAAAAGAAGGGTAGAGTCTTTGAATATGACAAGATTGAATGGGGGATGGATTTACAATCTGAACACGAGAGATATCTCAGTGAAGAGATTGCGAAGGGTCCAGTTTTCCTCACCAACTTTCCAAAAGATATTAAAGCTTTTTATATGAAGCAAAACCCAGATGGGAAAACAGTCGCTGCTACCGATTTACTCGTTCCATATGTGGGCGAGATATGTGGTGGTTCCCAAAGAGAGGAAGATTATGATAAACTATTAGCGAGGATGAACGAACTCCATATGAATATTGCTGGTTATGAATGGTATTTAGATACTCGCCGCTTTGGCGGGGTAAAACACGCCGGCTTTGGCATTGGGTTCGACCGTTTCTTGATGTATATTACAGGCATGAAGAACATTCGTGATGTCTTACCATATCCAAGAACGGGGAAAGGAATCCAATACTAATGCAAACTAGTGAAGAAAAGGAAATCGGGCGTAAAAGAGTTAACTTAATTCTACTTGGAATTGATGTAGTTTTATTAGCCTACTTTATTGTCAAGATTGTCCGAGCTATCGCGGGGTAATGAGTTGAAACGTTACAAGTATATTATTGTGCTTGATACGGAATTTGTCTCTTCGAAAGAAGGGGAACAACCAATTCAAATCTCGTTCATAGCCTTTGAAATCAAACAAGACAAGCTTATGAAGATAAGTGATTTTAATGTCTATGTACGACTTAGAGAAGGTATGCATCTAAATTACTTTGCGCGTAAGATTACTGGAATAACAGAAGAAAGGTTATTGTCTAGTGGTATTTATCCAAATATGGCCACTCAACAAGTCATTTCTTTTTTACTAATGTTTAATGTTGATGAGACCCTTATTATCGGGTGGGCTCCTCAAAATGATAAAAAGATGTTAAATAAACTAATGAACCAAGATGAACCATTAATCAATCTTGATGCTTTTGATTGGTTTGATTTATCTAAATCATATAAGAAATTGAATAATATTACTGATAATGGAACACCAGCCTTTAAAGATGCCATGGAATTTTACCATGTCAAAGGGTACCATTATCATGATTCAATGGAAGATGCGCGTGCGACAGCATTCTTGCTGGATATTTTCTTAAAAGAACATGGGATTGAAAAAGTTATTTATGAGATTCAAAGAATGCCAGTTACTAAAAAGAAAAGAACTCACAAACATTATCCCCCTAAAGAAGAAGGCAATAAAAATGAAAATCATTGAAGAAACACATACCCTTAAAAACAGAAGTACTCTAAAGATTAGAAACGGTTGCAAAGACGATGCGGCCGAACTCATCAATTATCTGACCACTTGTAATAGTGAGACCGAATTTTTAGTGATGAGTGCTGGCGAGATGAAACTCACCATTCCTCAAGAAGAAATGTGGATCAAGAATAATTTAGAATCGCCGAATTTATATATGTATATCGCTGAAGTTGATGGTAAAATTGCTGGAACTGCGCAAATCCGTTGCTTAGGCAGTCGAAAAACCAAGCATCGGGGCAATGTCGGAATTGCTTTGCTTAGTCAATACTGGCATCTAGGAATTGGAACTATATTATTTAATGCTTTAATTAAACAAGCCCAAGAGTTACATTTAGAACAA
>JAQUTO010000100.1 GCA_028694305.1 Bacilli bacterium | reverse complement strand
TATTGCCAGTTTCAATTTCATAAATCGTATCAATATCATAATCCCCGTAAGTTGAATAATCAGCGGTAACATTAGTTACTTTTTCAGCATTAGCATCGATTTGTTGAATTGCTTTTAAGGCTGCTTGCGCTGTTCTCTCGCTAATAATTGGAGCGGTGATACCATGAACTGCTGCTAAAGCAAAAGCGCAAATAGCGCCGATAATACCCAAAGTTAATGGATATTTAATGATTGGATTTTTCATTATAAGGCACCTCCAATCACACTAATACCATAGACAATAAAAGTGGCCACAACTAACATGCCAACCACAATACCCCATTTCCGAGGTAAGTGTTCTTTGGCTCTGCCTTTGATGGCACTTTCAATTAATGGAGTAAATAGGTTCATGAGGACAATGGAGAAAACAACACCTTCCGGCATATTCCCACAAACCCGAATTAACACAGTTAAGAAAGCCGCACCTAACCCATAGATGACTTTACCAAGTTGCGTGGTTGGACCTGTCACTGGATCACTAATCATAAAGATAGCACCAAACATAAGTCCACCTGAACAAAGATGAATCAAAGCATATTCGAATGGATTCGTAACATGGAACAATAAACCCAAAATAAGCGTCATAATAAATGTTCCGCCTAAGTAAGATAAACCTTGCCGGTAATCACAAATGCCCCTCGCAAATAAGTAAATACCACAAATTATGAGTAAGAAGGTATACGTTTCACCAATGGTTCCAACATACAAACCCAAGAACAAATCTTGTAAAGAATGACCTGAACCGATGGTCCCAGTAATCCAGTTAATACTACTAGTTAGTGTTGCACCTGTCGTGGCATCCACTAAACCCGGAATCTTAGGGACTGCTAATGAGAAAGAAACAGCCACAAAGATTCGACCAATACCAGCCGGATTGACAATGTTATAACCAAAGCCACCAAAGATAACTTTACCAATAAAAGTGGCAAAAGCACTGCCTAAAATAACAGCGTAATAACTAACTCCAACTGGCATCGTTAAAGCAAAGATTAGTGCGGTCACATAACTGTAAGAATAAGAAATATGATGCCAAATCTCTTTGACAGTTCTTTGTTTCTTAATTAAAGCTACAATGACATCGACTACGAGTGAGCCAAGTAAGGCAAACACTCCAATTAGAATAGCCCTAAATCCATAGTAGGAACCCACCCTAGCAAAATAGAAGATGAGTGAGTAAAGATAAACAAAAGCCAACACACATGATAATTCAACCATGATGCTATGCGTTGTTCGTTCACTACGTAGGAATGGACCTGGCGTTAGACGAAATTTCATCATTCATGTCCCCTTTCTTGGTGTAATAGTAAGACAATTTCCCTGAGTGCTTTACAAGCCGCAGCTGTCGAAGCCCCAGATGTATCATATTGGGGAGAGAGTTCCATCATATCTGCACCCACAAAGTTCTTTAGTTTCTTAAGTTTGAGAATAGCGGCTAATAATTCTTTAAAAGTAACACCACCTGGTTCTGGTGTACCTGTCCCTGGAAAATAGGCAGGATCAAGAACATCTAAATCAAGCGTGAAATAAACCGGATAATCTTTAATCTTCTCTAAGCATTCATCCAATGTTTCTAAATCATAACGATGGAGGTGGGTATGCTTTTCTTTTTCAGCCCAGTTCCATTCGGACTTATCCCCACTCCGAATGCCAAATTGCCAGATTTTATCATCACCAACTAAGTCATAAATTCTTCTTAAGACAGTGGCGTGTGATAATTTCCGACCAAAGAATTCATCTCTTAAATCAGTATGAGCATCGAAATGAATAATTCTTAAATCAGGATACTTTTTAATTAAGGCTTTGACTGGTGCTAAAGAACAAAGGTGTTCTCCTCCAATCATCATTGGTTTCTTGCCATCAGCTAAAATTTTAGCGGTGGTTTCTTCAATTAATTTTAAGGAGTGTTCAACATGGCCAATTGGTAAATCTAGATCACCAATATCACAAGTTTTATAATCTTTTAAATCTAAATCTTGGTATGGTGAATACCACTCCACTCCGAAGGAATCAACCCGAATAGCATTACCAGCAAATCTTGTCCCAGGACGGAAACTACATGTTGCGTCCATTGGCGAACTGAAAATAACTACTTTGGCTTCCTTATATTCGGAATTACAACTTTGAAATGATAAATCAACCTTTTTGAGTTTCATGCTCATTCATCTCCTTTAACTGTTCACAGTCCACAACTTCAATAAACCCATTTCCGAATTGAGTGATTAAAGTTGTCCCTTCTTTACGATAGTTATACATGGCTTTTAACATCTCTTTTGAGATTTCTTCTCCCGGTATTACAATCGGAATTCCCGGTGGATAAGCCATAACTGCTTCGGCTGCAATACAACCAACACAATCTTTAAATCTCACAAATTTCTTCGGGGAATTATAGGCATCCCTTGGCCGCATCTTAGCGACTGGAGCCAAATCATGATATTGATAAGTATGACGCCGATTAATAGTTCCAAAATAACGTTCCCATAACGAGGTAAAAGCCTTAATGAGTTTTTCAATATCGGCTTTTGTCGTACCGATAGAAATAATAGCTAAGACCACATATGATTCGGCTAGTTCTAATTGGATATGATATTCATCTTTCATCATCTTATAAACATCAAATCCTGTTAAACCTAATCCTGTTACTTTAATAATTAGTTTAGTTGGATCATGTTTATAGACACCGACACTCTTTGTCTTAAAGTATTCTGAGTTATAAGTAACTATACCCTTCAGTTTATTCAACTCTTTACAAGCATAATCACTGAGTTCAACTGCATTTCTTAGTAAGACTGGTCCTTCCATAGCAAGTACCTTACGAGCTACATCCAAACTAGCAAGTAATAAGGCGTTTGGTGAAGTAGTTTGTAACATACTTAAGATATATTTAAGTTCTTGCACACTCACGTATTTATTCTCATTCATGAGTAGAATTGAACTTTGGGTCAAAGAACCCCCAGTTTTATGTAAGGATGAAGTTACTAAGTCTGCCCCACAGGCAATCGCATGTTTTGGCATTAGCCTAGAAAAAGCAAAGTGTGCACCATGAGCTTCATCAGCAATAACCACCATATTATGTTCATGAGCATAGGCAATTATTTTACAAGCATCACCGACAACTCCAAAATAAGTTGGATGGATGATGAAGACTGCTTTGGCTTCTGGATGTTCATCGATAGCTTTAGCATAGTTCTCAAACGAGACTGCATTAGCAATTCCTAATTCTTGATCAATCTCTGGACAGACAAAGACTGGTTTTGCTCCGGCTAAAATCAGACCACTAATGGCAGACTTATGAACATTTCTTGGCATGATGATGACATCATTTGTCCCCACCACTGCTAAAATCATTGTTAAGATTCCAACAGTAGAACCATCAACCAAGAAGAAACCATAATCCGCACTATAAGCATCTGCTAATAGTTCTTCTGCTTCTTTGATAACACCAACCGGATTATTTAAATTATCTAATCCTCGGGGTAAATTCACATCAAGTTCCA
>JAQUTO010000099.1 GCA_028694305.1 Bacilli bacterium | reverse complement strand
TTGATATTAAACAAAATCCTTTATATCAACAAAATGATTTTGCTTTATTAGATACTCACTATTATGGTGGGATTAAAAAATATCAATGGGTTACAACTGCTTTAGCCATCCATGGTGTTGTTTGCAAAAAAGATGGTAAAGTTATTGAAGTCTCCATCGGTGAAAAAGAAAATGAACCAGTGGTCGGTGTCAATGACCTATTAATTCACTTAGCTCGTGACCAAATGGGCCAAAAACTTGGTGATGCCATTAATGGTGAAAAACTCGATGTTACTTTTGGTTCTATCCCATTAAAAGACAGTAAGAAAGATGGCGTTAAAGCTAACATCTTAAAACTATTAAAAGAGAAATATGGAATTGAGGAAGAAGATTTCTTATCCAGTGAACTAGAAGTAGTTCCAGCCGGACCAGCTCGTGATTATGGTTTTGATGCCAGTATGATTGCTGGTTATGGTCATGATGATAGAGTTTGTGCTTATACTTCCTTAATGGCTATCCTTGATTCTAAACCATGTGAATATACTTCCTGCTGTATCTTAGTTGATAAAGAAGAAATTGGAAGTGTCGGTTCAACTGGCGCTCATTCCCTCTTCTTTGAAAATAGTATCTTAAAATTACTTCATCTTTCTAAGAACGATGATTTATTAGCCTTAAGAGAAACTATGGAAAATTCCAAGATGCTCAACAGTGATGTTAGTGCGGGTTTTGATCCACTCTATCCAGAAGTTAATGATCCAAAGAACTCTGCCTACCTTAATAAAGGTATTGTCTTTAATAAATATACCGGTAGTGGTGGCAAAGGTGGCAGTAACGATGCTAATCCAGAATTCTTTGCTTGGATTAGAAAAGTTATGGATGAAAGTAATGTTTATTTCCAAACCTCTGAACTTGGTAAAGTGGACCAAGGTGGCGGTGGAACAATTGCTTACATTCTCGGTAATAAAAATATGAATGTTGTCGATGCTGGTGTTCCAGTTCTCAATATGCACGCTCCATTAGAAGTGGTTGCAAAAGCCGATGTCTATGAAGCGTATCTAGCCTATATTGCTTTCTTAACAAAGTAAAATAAAACTCCCAGATAATGGGAGTTTTTTATTTCTAAACATTAATTCCAAGCCACTGATTTGCTAGTAAGCCAATCGCAAAGGAAATAACCGCTACACCTAAACTTATGGAAGCCATGAGTAAGAAGTGTTTGAAGAATTTCTTTTCTTGAGCAACTGAGATATAGTAATTGAATAAAGCAATTTCAATAATCACAATCGCAATCATAATAATGAAAGCATATAAGTATGCGAGTGGATTGGTTGAACTCATAAACAGTAAGTATGGTAAGACTAGTAAAACCACGGTAATTAAGTAAGCCACTCCAGTATATAATGAACTCTTGAATGGATGTTCATTACCATTCTCTTTTTGAGCTAAATAGTTAGATGCCATCATTGATAAAGTTGCAGCAATACCCGTCACAATACCTGTTAATGCTATTAAGCGAGGGTTTTGTAATGAAAAAGTCACGCCAGTAATAGCTCCAGTTAATTCGACTAAAGCATCATTTAAGCCTAAAACCATATCACCGACATAATGAAGACGTTCTTCATCAACCATATTGTAAAGAATCTTTTCGTGTCTTCGTTCATCCTCTAACATCTTAGCTACTTCAGGCACTTCTTTTTGTAACATTTCATAAGAAGCAGTGGCTAATTGTTCAGCCTTTTGCATCCTTTTAATCACAAAAGTAATTCCTAAAACTGCGGTTACTATTTTCTTCCAAAAAACATGAGCTTTTAATGTTTTACCAGTTATCTTTGCCCACATATTATAGTGAAGAAGTTCATCGCTTGACATCTGTAAAAGAATCTTCTCATTTTCCGGATGTTTTTTGGCTTGTCTTTTAGCCATATATTTATAGATTTCAACCCCATCTATTTCATCTTGCTGACTGATAAGGGCTTGTTTCATTAATTCTTTTGAATATTCCATATTTTCACCTCTAACAAAGTAATCTTACCTAATTTAAATAATTAAAACCACAAATATGCTTTAATTTTTGTTCTTTTTAGGTAGAGTCATAAAGTGACTAGCAAAGTTCAAGATGGCATTAAAATAATCATCTTTGCCATACATAAATGAAGCGGCATGCCCGGCCTTAGGGACAAGTAATTTAGTTTTCTTACTAGTGCAAGCAGCATATAAATCTAACATATTTGAATATGGAATATAACGATCTTCTTCCCCATGAACGAAGAACATTGCTACTTTTGCTTCACTCACTGCTTTTAGTGGATATTCCTTATCAATTGATTGACCAATATTCTTAATAAACTCACGATTAATTATATTTAGGGCCGGCCAAGTTGGAATATGCATTAAATGTGTCATAGTATAAGTGAATTCCTTTCTAATTGAAGAATAAGAACAATCTGACACTAATAATTTTACATTCTTTGGCAAGTCTTTATTGGCCATCATACAAACACTAGCAGCACCTAAAGAATTACCTTGGACAATAATATCGCCGTTTGGATAACGTTTAGTAATAGCTTTGACCCAAAGGACATTGTCTTTACTTTCCATAACTCCAAAGGTAAAGATCTCGCCTTCACTTGGACCACTGGCCCGATTATTAGTTAGTAATACATTAAAGCCTTCATCTAGATATTTTAAGCAAACAAGTGGATAACCCATTTTGCCCGAAGAATGATAACCATGAACACAAATAATGGTTTTATCTGTCTTTTGCTTGTTTTCATAAAAATCACCATATAATTTCAAACCATCTGCGGTGGTAATAGTTATTACTTCACTGGGAATAGATTGGAAATCATCTTTTTCTTTTCTTCGATAATCTAGAAAGTCCTGAAAATTAGGGCCCATATACCGCTCTGCTCCCCGATTAGATTTACCCGGATTCTTTAATGGAGGTTGTCTCTTAAACACTCTATTATAAACTACATTCCCGATTAAACTCATTTTCCATTCCCCTTTCTATAATCTACAAAGTCTTTTGCTACCAATTCATAATCAACACTGCTTTGAGCCTTGCCCAGTTGGTCATGCCAACTATCTTTGTTGACTCTTAATTTTTTAAATCCTAACGATTCATAAACATGTTGTGCTCTTAAATTTGTTAAGTTAGTATCAAGCACAATCTTGGTATAACCAATTTCAAATAAGTAAGCGATTAATAGACTTAGTATTGTGCGACCATAACCTTGATTTTGGTAATTGGACTCACAAATCTTGATGCCAATCTCGACATCTTTATCCTTTGGATAAAAAGCCATTTCCCCAACCATCTTACCCTTGATTTCAATAATCAAACGTGTTTTATCTTTGATTTGCAGTTGTTGCTCAACTTTCTTAGTTGTGATTCCTAAACCATTAGGAAATCCGGCATGAGCCATAATTTTACCATCATTCCACCACTTAACTAATTGTGGGGCATCTTTTATTACGGCTTCTCTAATCACAATATCCCGATATTTAAGTGGTTCCATGGTTTTTCTCACTTTCACATGTTAATTATACTTCATTTACTCTTTTAATGGG
>JAQUTO010000098.1 GCA_028694305.1 Bacilli bacterium | reverse complement strand
AGTCATTGTAAGATTCAATTGTTCTTTGACTGTATTTTTCAAAGAGTTTATAACGATCTTCCATGACACCACACATTTTGTCCAACGCCACTTCAGCTTTCTTAGCATCCATGATGACTGGGCAAAGCAAATGTGGAATATCGGCATATTCCTTCAATTCAATTCGCTTAGGGTCAACTAGCATTAATTTCACATCTTCTGGTGTTTCTCGCATCAAAATAGAGACAATAATGGTGTTCATACAAACAGATTTACCACTGCCTGTTGCACCTGCAATTAGTAAATGTGGCGCTTTATTGATTTCGATATTAACAACATTACCCATAACATCTTTACCAATAGCAGCTAGCAATGGTTTCTTATGAGTATCTTCATTTTGTATACTCTCAAAAACTTCTCTAAAAGAAACAGCACTCCGAATCTTATTAGGGACTTCAATTCCCACGTAACTTGTGCCTGGGATTGGGGTTTGAATATTAATACTGACAGCGGATAAAGCCATCATCAAATCATTCTTGATGGTGCCAAATTGAGAAATCTTCACATCGTTATTAGTTTCAATTTGATATTGAGTAAATGACGGAGCGACGATATGATTAATAACTTTGCCATTGATGCCTAAACTTTCAAGTTTATTGTTGAGTTTAGCACAATTAATTCTAGCCTCTTGGTTATTAAGGTCATTATCAGCATGAGAAACCACATCTAAAAGATCAATACTTGGAAGTTTATAAGGTCCCCGATGTCTAACGACCTTTTTCTCTGGGATAACTTCCTCCTCTTGTTCTGGTTGTGGAGTTTCTGCTGGCGGAGTTTCTGCTGGCGGAACTTCAGCTGGTATTTCTTCTTTTATTGGTGTATCTGGACGAGCAAATAAACCTTCATTTGGCGTAAAGTTTGTTGGTTGTTCAACTTTTTCTTCTTTTAAGAAAGGCTCTACTGGAGCAGGTGTTGGTTCAACAACTGGCTCCGGTGTAGGAGTTGAAGTTACTTCTGGAGCAACCTCTTCTTCACTAGTAAAATCAGCAGTGTTCTCTTCCACTTCTTGTACATTAGTTGGTTTAACGCTATTAGAATGATATGGCACAAACACGCCACCTTGGGTATTTCCATCAGATTCATGATATTGATGGAAATTGTCTCTTGAGATGGATGGTGTTGGCACTGAACTCGACTTAGTTGCCATCGTTACATCATCATTGATTGGAGTATCTCTAAAAATGTTGAAACTCTTACCACTTGTAAATGGAACTGGAGTTGGATTCTCAATAGTCTTGGTTTGCTCATTAAAACTTTGGCTAGTATTGTTTTTAAAAACATCAATCGCACTTCTAGAACCAAGACTTGGTCCTTTATCACGATTCCGAGATAAAGAATCAGGTTTCTTATCATCTGGTTCTAATATATCTGAAGTTGCTGTATCTTCAACTTTTATTCCCTGCTCTTCAGGTTCAAATTGTTGGTCTCTTTGATCAATAAAGATTTTCTCACGTTCATCAAAATAACGATTAAAATCTCTTTGTTTCTCTTCCATCTTGCGCCGATCTCTTTCCTTAACTTGGTCATTTCGATGGACTATTTTCTCGCCAATGAAGAAGGCCAATGGTTTAATGACAAAGAAAAGACCCGCGACAATTGCCAAAATGTAAAGAATACGAGCTCCGATTGGAGTAAGTATTAAAGCAAATAAATCATAGAAGAAACGTCCAATTAAGCCACCACCAGTGCCACTATTTGCATAAACAGCAAAACCAGGAGTAGCCATAAAAGATTTAAAACTTGTTCCATAATCAGAAAAGAGATTTGCCATAGTACCTTCATTATCGCCAAAAGCCACTAAAGCGAATAAAACTAAAACAATCGCAAAAATACTAGTGGTATTCCACTTCCAATATAAGCGCTGTTTTTTGACAATGAAATAGATGCCAAATCCCAGCATAATAGCCATGATGCCAAGATAAGTAGCACCAAATAAATAGACAAATATATACGAGAAAACTAAACCGACGAAACCACTGCGGTCAAAAACCGCGATTAACGCAAAAAGAATCAGTAAGATACCGATTAAGACATATTGTAATCGTTTATCGCTTAATGCTTCTTTGGATAATCTAAATGGTCTTTTTGGAGTCTCTTGCATTTCTATATCACCTTTTTCAATTATAATGCAAAATCACGCATTTAGATAGTTATTTTTATCTTTGTTAATATTAATAATATTAAACTGTAACAATTATCGGCAAAACCATTGGATCTTTACCGGTCGCACGATGAACATAACGCACAACTTGCTCCCGAATTCTAACTTTAGCATCTTCAGTAGTAATCTTCCCACCATTAAGTTCAGCCATAATGGCTTCTTGGAAAGTTTGGTTAAGTTTATCTAAGAAAGATTCAGCATCTTTTAAGAAGATTAGTCCTCTCATTTGAATATCTGGACCTGCTACAATTACTTTCTTTTTTGGATCAACAGTAATCCCCAAAATTAAAACTCCATTATCGGACAATTTTTGACGATCAGTAATAACTTGTGAACCAACATCAGCAATTCCTAGTCCATCAATTAAGACGTCTCCAACTGGAACAGTTTCTTGATTACCACGATACATTCCATCTTCAAAGGAAACAACCATCCCGTTATCACAAACAAAGGTATTTTTATGATTGAAGCCTTGTTGCATTCCAACCACAATTTGGGCATTGGCAATTAAATTACGATATTCACCCTTAACTGGCATATAAAAACGTGGTTGTAACGTTGAAACCATCATTTTAATGTCTTCACTATGGGCGTGCATTGAATACATTTCTTTCTTGGAAATATTTCTGACTTTAGCCCCTGTTTTATATAAAGCATCAATTGACCCCGCCGCTACTCCTTCAATTCCCGGAACAGCTGGTGCAGCAATAATGTATAAATCACTTTCTCGAACGGTAAAATTATCACTTGCTTCACCCTCAGCAATTAATTGGAGAGTTCTAAAGACATGTTCGCCAATTCCAGAAACAATAATAACTAAATCTTCATTTCCAGGACGGCTAATCTCATTTTTCTCAACAATTAAAGAAGGTGGAATTTGTAAAAATCCCAGTCTCGAAACTTCATGTAAGACATTTCTTAATTCATCATCGTAAATACAAATATGGCGGTTATATTTCATCGCCAAATCGATTATTTCGCGAATTCCAAACAGAGTTTGGCTATAGAAAGCCGCAATTATTCTGCCCTTATGTTCCTCAAAATCTTTTTCCACTAAATAGGTGAGTTTATGATGAGGCGAAGTATGGCCAATTTGATCACAAGCCACTGATTCAGTTAATAAACATAAAACCTTTTGCTCTCTTAAAGTTGAAAGCATAACTAAATCTGTTCTAAATTGTGGTAATGCGCCATAATCAACAATAAAATCACTAGTATAAACTACTAACCCATCACCAGTATCGATTCCAAAACCATATGAACCACTGACTGAGTGAGTTGTTGAAAAGAAATAGACATCATGCCCTTCAATTCTAATCTTTGTATTCGGTTCAACCGTTTTAAAGACATAATT
>JAQUTO010000007.1 GCA_028694305.1 Bacilli bacterium | reverse complement strand
TCCACTAATTGACCACTTCCAACATCAACAGCATAAACATGTTTTGCCCCATGTTGTAAGGCAAAGTCTGTGAATCCACCAGTCGAAGCCCCAATATCAAGGACTGTTTTGTCATTAAAGTTAAGATTAAAAGCAATGTATGCTGCTTCAAGTTTATAGGCTCCTCTTGAAACATAACTGCTTTGATCATTAATGGTAATATCACTATCATCCATAACTAATATTCCTGGTTTATAGATTACTTTATGGTTAACTAAAACTAACCCTTCCTTAATATAGTTTTGTAAATAAGAACGGGTTTTATTAGGGTATTTACTAACTAATAAAGCATCTAAACGAACTTTTGAACTCATTCTTTTGACTCCATATCCTTAAAAACACACTCAAGGTTAAGACCAAGATGGTCTAAGACATTATTAATTGAACCATGTTTAATGAATTTAGTTGGCAAAGAATAGTCTTTAACCGCTAAATCAACATTATGCAAGACTAAATACTCGCTAATGGCATCAAATAAGCCTTCTTTAGTGGCATATATATCATAGATAACTAGAGGCCTCTTTTCCTGAATTATTGCTTGAAGCACCTTTTCATCTAAAGGTTGGTAAAAACGAGCAAAAACTAGATTATATGGTAAGTTTTTACTATCAACATATTCTTTAACCTTATTAAAATTAGGCCCAGTAACAATTAGAGTTAAAGTGGCTTTTTTTGCTTTGTAGAAATCCCATTGCCCTATTTCTAGGCTTTGATTCTCGGCATTAACAGGTAAAAGTGGTGTGCTTTCCCTTGGATAACGAATGAAGAATAATTTATCATATTCAAAGGCACGTTTAAATAGTAATCTGGCATCATTAATGTCTTTTGGCATCGAAATTACTACATTGGGGATAGTTCTTAACATTCCGACATCAAAAATACCCTGATGGGTTGAGCCATCTTTACCGACAATACCAGCTCGATCAACACCAACCACTAATGGAATATTCATTCTTGCCACATCATGTACTATTTCATCATAAGAACGTTGTAAGAATGTCGAATAAATACAAATATATGGTTTAGCTCCACCTAAAGACATAGCTCCAGCCATAGTAAAAGCATGTTCTTCAGCAATTCCAACGTCGATTGAACGGTTCGGGAAGTCACTGAAGATTTGTTGCATCTTACTACCCTCAATCATAGCTGGTGTAATTGCCACGATTTTCTTATCATTTTCCATAAAACTATGAACAATTGCTGATATTCCTTGGCTCCAAGTTATATTAGCAACACTTTTGTCGCTTTTAAAGGCACCGGTAACAACATCGAACTCTCCAACACCATGCCATTTACCAACTAAATCATTTTCAGCCGGTTGATAGCCTTTACCCTTAGTGGTAACTACGTGAACAACGATGGTTTTAGGGTTCTTTTTAGCAATTTCAAGTGCTTTTATCAACTTTTTCATATTATGTCCATCAATTGGACCCATATAATCTAATCCGACATTCTCGAAGATATTAGAATCTAAAAAGAGTCTTTTAATAAAGTTTTTAATGGATTTAAAGATACGATAAAAGAAACGACCAAATTTATTCTTAGATAAAGCGGTCTTAAAACGACTTTTAGTCGATGTATAGATGACTGTATTTCTAATCCGAGCAAAACCCTTGGCTAAGCCACCGACAGGTTTTGAAATGGCCATATTGTTATCGTTAAAGATAATAATGGCTTTTCCCGGCATATTTGCTAAGTTATTTAAACCTTCTAAAGCTAATCCAGATGCTAATGAGGAATCGCCGATAATTCCGATGATTTCCCCGGTTTTACCATTGATTTCTTGAGCTTTCAGAAAGCCACATATTGCAGAAATAGAAGTTGAAGAATGTCCCGCTTCATATGGGTCATATTTGCTTTCATCTAGTTTTTGATAACCAGATAAACCTCCTAAATCACGTAAAGTATCGACAAATTCTTGATATCTTCCCGTTAATATCTTATGTGTGTATGATTGATGACCAACATCAAAGATTATTTTGTCATTTGGAGCATCAAAAACCCGATGGATAGCTACAGTTAGTTCAACTACCCCTAGGTTACTGGATAAATGACCACCTTTTTGTGAGACAGTGGTTATTATACATTGACGGATATCGCTGCATAAAGCATTTAGTTCAGCAATACTCAAAGTCTTTAAAAACTTTGGATTTTTAATCTTTGAAAGCTCCATAACCACCCTCCCCTTCAAATACTACAAAATTACTAATTCTATACTTTACTTTTGATTATAGTCTTTTTCTACTCCATTTTCGATAATCTTTGTTGCTTTTTCTTCAACGTTCTTTAACTTGTTTTCACACTGTTTTACTAAAGAAACGCCCTCTTCAAACAACTTCAATGAGTCATCCAAAGCAGCATTTCCTTGTTCTAATGACTTAACAATCTCTTCTAGTCTTTTTAAAGCTTCTTCAAAACTTAATTCTTTCTTCTCACTCATGGTTTTTTGCCTCCTTTTTAATTACTTTGTTGGTAATATAACCATCTTTCACTTGATAAACTAGAGTATCATCAATCTTTACTTTTGCAATTGAATCAACCACTTTACCATCTATCGTGGCAATTCCATAGCCTCTATCTAAGACATTTAATGGACTTAAAGCCTCGATTTTGCTCTTATTTACCTCAAATTTACTCTTTTTAGTATTAATATTATTAATTAACCCATTTCTAAGATTAATCATTGTTTGTTCTAAATTGTGTTTCAAATTATTACATAAACTAGTTTGAGAATTCAAAATCTTCTCCTTATAAAGATCTAAAGCCATCTGTTTGGCAGCGTATAATTCTTCTGGGCTAGTTAAGACATGACTAGTCTTATAATGTTCCAACAATGCCTTATCTTCATTTAATTGAGTAAAAAACGCTGTTGTAATGCGACTTTCATAATTTTGTAATTGCTGAATAACATCAATTTTGTTAGGAGTAACCAGTTCTGCTGCCGCAGTTGGTGTCGCCGCCCTAACATCAGCGACAAAATCACTAATAGTATAATCAATATCATGTCCAACAGCGGAAACTATTGGAGTTTTCATCATATAAAGCTGTCTAGCAACCTCTTCTTCATTAAAGGACCATAAGTCCTCAATGGAGCCACCACCACGACCAAAGATGATTACATCAAAGCCAAGGGGATCTGCTGCTCTTAAGGCTGCAATCAATGATTCTTTAGAGCCTTTACCTTGAACTAAAGCCGGAATTAGGGTTAACTTAACAATCGGCCATCTTCTTTTAGCCGTAGTAATAACATCTTGAATTGCTGCCATATTTGGAGCAGTAATCACACAAATATTAGTACAATATTTAGGAATTGCCACTTTATGGGTTGGATCAAAGAGGCCTTCAGCACTCAATTTAGCTTTAAGTTTCTCGAATTCAACAAACAAAGCGCCTTGTCCGACTGGTTCAATCTTACGGACCATTAATTGATAACGACCAGAGACTGCATAAACACCAATATCTGCAGTTACAACAACTTTATCGCCATCTTGGATATTGGCAGTGACTTTACTTGCATAAGAAGCGAACATAATTGCGCTTATTTGTGACTTATCATCTTTCAAAGTAAAATACCAATGCCCAGTTGAATGCTTGGTTAAATTTGAAACTTCTCCAGAAATCTGAAGGTTTTTTAAAGCATAATCACTTTCTAGCATGGCTTTAATTAGATTATTGATTCTTGAGACTGTAATTACTTCATTCATCTTTACAAATCTTCTCCAATACTCCATTAATGAACTTATAAGATTGAGGATCGGCATAGCTTTGGGCTTGTTTTACCGCCACATTAATCGCAATTGCTTTTGGTTGCTTAGCGTAATGATTCTCTGTATAAGCCACGATTAAAATGGCTTGTTCCACTAAATCAAGTCGGTTGAATTTATATTTATTTAATAAAGGTTCAATAATACCTTTAGTTTCATTCATATGTTGAACTGCCACATGAATAACTTCACTGGCATAAGGGTCGATAGGTTTTACAAAAACGTTGGTCATTATTTCTTCGATATCAGGTTCATGTTCGAACTTGTTATAGAATAAATATTGATAAACACAGGTCATTATTTGATCATGAAGTTTATTGCGTGAAACCTCACTATTTACTTGGCCAGTTGTATTTCCCATATCAAAAATCCTCCAACATTGATATTTTATCACAACTAATAAAATAAATGTAGTATAATATCACTGGGCAAGAAATGGAGCAAAAAATGGAAAATAATCCAAAGGAAAACAAAGAACAAGAAGAAGAAAAAAAAGTTGAATATGACTACAGCGAGCACGATGGTAAAGAGGATGAAATTCCAACCGATGCTGCAGCACTAGAAGAAATATTTCAAGATCGACTTAAAAGTAATAAAGGTACCCTAATTGCCACTTCTGTAGGCTTAATTTTTGCAATTGGCTTAGGTATTCTTTTCATTTGGACTTTATCTAGCGGTAGTGAAAACTACGAACCAATGTTTTATGGAATTGGTTTTGCCTTTATTTTGTTTGTTGCTTGTGGTGCAGCTTTCATTCTGAATATGAGAGATCGCAAGAAATATAAACAAGCCTTACTTGACCCTACTGCTTATCGTTACTTATTAATCGCAAAAACACCAGCTTATGAAGAAGATGCTAAAACCCATAAGACTATCGGTGGTAAAAGAAAATTCTGGAAACTATAAAATAAAAGAGAGCAACTGCTCTCTTTTTTAATCTTTAGAAACTCGATCAACTTTAATATGAATCTTCTTGGGTTTAATTTCGGTTGTGAATAAGACAACCCTTTCCACCTTTTCTTGAACATATTGACAAACTTCCTCAACATTATAGCCATATTTGACTAAGATATTGATATTGATTGTTAAATCACCTAAAGGATTAAAGCGACATGAAACTGCATCTTTTTGGAAAAAGACGTAGTGACTTTCAGGGAATGCTACCCCTTCAATCTCGGAAACTGCAGTTTTAACAATTCCCTCAATAGCCTTGGTAGAAATACCTAAATCACCATTGGTGGTGAAGTTATTAATCATATGGTATTTATACTTATTAGCCATGTTGTCGCTCCTTTCGTTATGCTCTTGAATCGTATTCGCCGTTATCGGTTCTAATAATTAAAGTTTCTCCTTCATTGATGAAAAGTGGAACTTTAACCTTGTAACCAGTCTCTAATTCAGCATCTTTTAATGCTTGTTTAGATGTATCGCCTCTTACTCCTGGGTCGGTCTTAACCACCTTGAGTTTGACTTTAACTGGTAATGCAATACCTAATAATTCACCTTCATATGAGGTGATTTCAACTTCTTGGTTCTCGACTAAAAAGTTTAATTCCCAAGTTAAACGTTCCTTAGGAATATTGATTTGGTCATATGTCTCTAAATCCATAAAGACTAATGAGTCACCATCGGCATATAAATATTGAAATGGTTTTTTATTTAATCTTGCTTCATCAACTTTATCGCCACCGCCGAAAGTCATTTCTTTAATGACACCATTGCGTAAGTTTTTAACTTTACACTTAATAATCATACCTCTCATGGCAGTTTTGTTATGTTGAATATCTAAGACTGAATAGATATCTTTTTCATATTCAAACGTTGTCCCTGGTTTTAAATCTCCTACTTGAATCATTGCTATCACTCCTTTTGTCCTATATATAATAACAAATAATAGGTTAATAATAAATAAAAATCGTTCTAATGGTGCTTATGATAAGCCGAAATGTAAGGGTTAAGTCCATAAGCAATCTCTTTCATAGACCCGGCCGGTTCATGTCCCGGATAAATCATATAATCATCTGGTAAGGAAGCTAAGAATTTAAGCGATGCTAACATTTCGTTATAATCCCCACCGGGTAAATCAGTTCTTCCAATCGAATACTTGAAGAGACAATCTCCAGTAAAAGCCGCTTTTATATCCTTGAATAAAAAAGTAACACTGCCTGGCGTATGTCCTGGAGTTTTTAGAACGGTGATGTTATCATCCTTAAAGTCAGCCAAACTCTTTAATGGTGTTTTCAAAACTAAATCGACCCCAAACAAAGCTTCACTAGCTTTTTTTGTTGGAGTTCCAATATAGACTAAATCTTGAAAATCAATATAAACAGGGCATTTAAATGCTTCTGCAACTTCATCGACTGCCCCACAATGGTCAAAGTGACCATGAGTTAACAAAATGGCTTTTACTTTGGCATAATGGCGTTCAACCCAAGAAATGATTTTATTGGCTTCATCACCCGGATCAATAATATAACACTCTTGATTCTCACCAACTATCCAACAATTGCCTTGAACCATGCCATTAACAATTAAATGAACGTCCTTCATAAATCCTCCTAATAATAAAATAAACCTTGTGCAGGTTTATTTCTTTTCTTTGTGAACAGTTTTCTTATTGCACTTTGGGCAATACTTCTTGACTTCGACCCGATCAGGATGAAGTCTCTTGTTCTTGGTACCGATGTAGTTCTCTTCACCACATACTGTACATTTGTAGATGATATAATCGCGCATATCAAACACCCCCGAAAATACTTTTTCCGCTAGTATTGTAGCATATGTCTATAAAAAATGCTAGTATTTTAACAAATACTATGAAACTCTACAAAAGAGTGAAAAATCTTATCTATTTTGCTATAATTAAGCCATGAAAAGAAATGAAACAAGAAAAGTTAAGGTTGGTAATCTAATCATCGGTGGTAATGAACACATCTTTATTCAAAGTATGTGCACTTACAAAACTAGTAACTTGAAACTCCTACTTCAGCAAATCAAAGACTTAGAACTCGCTGGTTGTGAGATCATTCGAGTTAGTATTGTTGATGATGCCGATATTAAGGCTTTACATTCCATCATAAAAAGCACAAAAATGCCAGTAGTTGCTGACATTCATTTTGACTATACTTTAGCGCTAAAGGCAATTGAAAGCGGAGTTGCAGCAGTTAGAGTAAATCCCGGAAATTTAGGCGATATTTCTAATTTTGAAAAAGTCATCTTATGCGCTAAAAAGCAGAAGTGTGCTATTCGAATTGGACTAAATACTGGTTCTTTTACTAATCCGACAGTTAAGGCTTTATTAGATAGTGCTGAAAACTATCTTAAGCTGGCTAAGAAACTACATTTTAATGATTTAGTTCTTTCCTTTAAATCATCTGATATTAAAACTACAATTAAAGTCAATGAATTAGCGGCTAAACGCTTTGATTATCCCCTACATTTAGGACTAACCGAAGCTGGAGATATTAGTAGTAGTTTAATCCGTTCTACCCTTGCACTAGGACCATTGCTTAATAAGGGGCTAGGAAATACTATTCGTATTTCAATTACGGGAGATCCATTACAAGAGATTTCTGCTTGCAAGGAACTATTAAGTGATTTGGGTCTTTTAAAAGACTCAATTAGAATTATTTCCTGTCCAACTTGTGGACGAAGCCAAGTCAATGTATTAGAAATAGTTGATAAATTAAAACCAGAACTAAGTAAAATTAAAAAAGGTCTGACTGTTGCTATTATGGGCTGTCCTGTCAATGGCCCAGGAGAAGCAAAGGCTGCCGATATTGGAATTGCCGGTGGAAAGAATAACTTTGTACTCTTCATTAAAGGAAAAGTGGTTGGAACTTATTCAAGTCAAGAAATAAGCCAAGTCTTACTTAATAAAATCCAGGAATTATAAAGAAAAGAGTTAAAGCGCTTCGGCCTTTAACTCTTCTTTTAGATTAGGATTAAACTTCTTATTGCGAATCATTTCAATTTCTTTTTTATATGGTGCAACACCATTAACATAAGGGGTTTCTAATATCTTTATCACTCCATCTAAGCGTGGATTATAAATAATATTAATTAAGTTATCAAAGCCTAATGTTCCAAACCCAATATTTTCATGACGGTCTTTATGACTACCACAAGGATTCATGGAATCATTGATATGGATTACATGGACTTTATCAAGACCTATCTGGGTATCAAAATCAACTAGATATTGATCAAAATCTTTAGCCTCTATCCCAGAATCACAAATATGGCATGTATCTAAACAGACTCCAAAACGGTCTTTTTTAGCCACATTATCAAGCAAATACTTGATTTCCGTGATGTTTCTACCTAATTCATTGCCTTTACCAGACATAGTTTCAATTAAAATCATTACCTTAGAATTATCGTTAGCGAGGGCTAAGTTTAAATTATCTACTTCTTCTTTTAAACCAACTTCAACCCCTTTACCAACATGGCTTCCGGGATGAAAAACTAAGTATTTACAACCAATCTCTGCTACTCTTTTAATTTCATCTTGTAAGAATGTAACAGGAAATTTCCTTTCATCTTTAACGTTAGCCAAGTTGATGATATATGGAGCATGAACTACAACATTATTAATATCAATGCCATTTTCAGCCATTAATGCTCTAGCCTCTTTAACTTTAAATTGAGAAATCGGTTTTCTTAAAGTGTTTTGTGGTGCCCCAGTATAAAACATGAAAGTATTCTCGCCATAACTTAAAGCGGTTTTAACAGCGCCAAGTAGCATATCTGGTTCACTAACATTAATGTGGGAACCAATAATCAGTTTACTCATGGTCATTTCCTCCCGCTTCTTGTCTAGCTTTCAGCCTTAATTGACGCCGAATGTCCTTTTTAATCATCTCTTGTTTATATTTTTGACGCACTTTATGGATTTCTTTGTCTCTCTTTTTCTTATAACCTGGCTTCACTTTACCAACTTTTGATTGATTAACAATCTTAGTTATTTCCTTTTGACCAGGTTCGACTTTTTTCCGCTTTTTAGGTTTGGTAAAAAGTGGTTTTAAGTTAACTAAAACCCCATTTTGGAACTCTCGATGCTCAAAATCAACACCTAAACGAGCTAAACGCTCCAAATATTGCAGTTCATCCTTGTCATATAAAGTGTACGCAGTTCCATCATATTTGCCACGGCCACAACGACCACAACGATGAAAATAGAATTCTTGTTCATAAGGCAAATCGTAGTTAATAATGTCGCTAACGCCATCAATATCAATACCACGAGCTGCAATATCACTAGCAACAATGTATCTAAACTCATTATTTTGAATACGTTTCATATTAACCCGACGGGTTGTTGCATCTAAGTCAGCATGAATAATACCGATATTCTTATCTTTTTGTTTTAAGAACTCATAGATTTCATTGACTGTCTCTTTTCTAGAAGCAAAAATAATACATAAATATGGGTTAATGTTAGACATTAACTGCCATAAAACCTCTTTTTTATCATGGTTTCTAGTTGGATATGCTACATGAGTAACATTAGCAGAAGTCTTTTGTTTAGGACTACGGTCAATGATTTTAGGATTATGCATAAAAGATGATAAATCAGCAATTAGATGTGGAGGCAAAGTAGCACTAAAAGCCATTATTTGTGCCCTAACATTCATTTTATTTAAGATAAATTCAACTTCATCCAAAAAACCACTCTCTAAGGTCATATCAGCTTCGTCAATAACAATTGTTTTAGCGGTTGTAATATTCAAAATGCCTCTTTCAAAAGCAATATCTTTAATTCTACCTGGAGTTCCAATAATAATATGAGGTACATTTTCAGCCTTTTCAATCATTTTTACTCGATCAAGACCACCCGACATTAAGCGTAACTTAAGTTTAGGCATCTTTTTGGTGAAAATAGCAGCCATATTATAGAGTTGAACAGCTAATTCTCTAGTTGGAGCCATAATAATAGTTTGAACTTTATTCTCCTCTAAATCTATGTTATTAATAATTGGTATCAAAAAAGCGTGAGTTTTACCTGAACCAGTCTCAGAACGACCAATAATATCATACCCTTTTAAGGCAAGAGGGATAACATCGCTCTGAATGGAAGTTGGATCTTTAAAATGTAAGGCATATAAAGTATCGATTATTTCAGGTTTCAACGAAAAATCAGTAAATTGTCGCATAAATAATCCCTCCTACTCGCTAAATTATACATTATTCAATCTTGTTTATCAAAGATAACACAATGTGCTATAATACTTTTATGAAAATTACAGTAATAAAACCATATGGCTTTTGCAATGGTGTTGTCTACGCCATTAATTTAGCAATTAAAACTAGAGTAAGTAACCCTCAAACCCCCATTTATGTCTGGGGTCCTTTGGTGCATAATCATCTTGTTATTGAACAATTAACTAGAAATAACATCATAACCCTAGATCAATCTACTCCTTTAAAAGAACTTTTAAAGCCATTAGATAAGGGATTTCTAATTACTAGTGCTCATGGAGTAAGTGAAGATATTAGCAAAAAGATTAAAATGCTTGGTTTTAAGCATGTCGATGCAACTTGTCCATTAATCAAAAAAATGCATATCCAAATAAAAAAAGAATTGGCCGATAACCATGAAATACTCTTTTATGGTCAAAAAAACCATGCCGAGTGTTTAGCTGTTTTAAGCATTGATTCCGAACATATTCATCCAATATATGATTATCAAAAATCTACTAAATTATTGCTAAAAGATAAATCACCTGCATATTTTGCCCAAACTACGATGATTTTGAATGATTCTTTGAATATGTACCACTCCTTGAAACAAGACTATGATGGGCTTAGATTCATCGCTGCCAATTGCAATGCTACATCAACTATTCAGAATAACCTAATAACCGCTTTGCCTACTGTCGATGCCGTTATCGTGGTTGGCGATAAAACTAGTAATAATGCCGAAAATCTAATTAGTATCGTTAAAAAACACAATAAGACTGCATTTTTTATTGAAACTATCAAAGATTTGAATATCGAAAGTGTCCTTAAATACGAAAAAGTGGCACTTGTTAGTGCCGCTTCTACTCCAAATGACATCTTTGAAGATGTTATTAAAACTTTATCAAAGTTTGGCGATTAAATCTAACGCTTGTTTGATTTTTGCCTCAAATTCCGCCCGCTTTTTAACTTCAGTGGTTGGGATTTTTTTTAGGATATAAGTGTCATGTTTAATCTCTTCTTGAATTTTTTCAACTAATAATGGATCTTTAAATAAAAGTGGTCCATAACTATACTCTAAATCACTATATTCTGCACTTCCTTTAATAAAATGCATTATTTCATAATAAATATCATTTTCATAGACAAGTTTTTCAGCACTAATGATATAGCCGATTGAGACCAGATAGCGCCGAACTTGTTCAATGCCATTATTGGCTTGAATAATGATATTATCCGCATTATTTAACTGATTTTGAGCCTTTTCTAAGATTTCTATAATAGTATTTCCACCTAACCCAGCAATAGTTAGGCAGTCATAATCACCATTAACTTTAGTTAGACCATCACTTAAAACACATTGAATCTGTCGATCCAACTGCTCTTGTTTGATGTTTTTCTCGGCTACTTCCAATGGACTTTTGAGATTATCGACTGCAATGACGCTTTTAGCCTTCTTGCTTTTAACAAGTTCAATGGGTAAATAAGCATGATCAGTTCCGATATCCACTACTTTAGCATCTTTAGGAACGTAGTCAAAAACTGCTTGCAAACGTGCACTTAGCATTTTATTTTTTATCGGTCCGATAATCATTAAAGAGTTTTGCTCTTTGTGGATGCCGTAACTTTCTTAAAGCTTTGGCTTCAATTTGTCTGATTCTTTCCCGTGTTACCCCAAATTCCTTGCCAACTTCTTCGAGAGTCCGAGGATGACCATCATCAAGACCATAACGTAAACGGAGAACTCTTTCTTCCCGGTCAGTTAAATCTTGCATAACTTTATATAAACGATCTTTTAATAAAACATTAGCAGTGTATTCAACTGGAGATAAAGCTTCTTTATCTTCGATAAAGTCACCTAAATGGGAATCATCTTCCGCACCGATAGGTGTCTCTAAAGAAACTGGTTCTTGCGCAATCCGTTGGATTTCTCTCACTCTTGAAGCTGTCATATCGCCACCCATTTTAGCGGCAATCTCATCAGCGCGTGGTTCACGGCCAAGTTCTTGAGTTAATTGTCTTTGATATTTCAACATCTTGTTGATAGTTTCAACCATATGGACTGGAATACGAATAGTTCTCGCTTGATCGGCAATGGCCCGGCTAATGGCTTGACGAATCCACCAAGTTGCATAAGTTGAGAACTTATAACCCTTGGTCCCATCAAACTTTTCACTAGCCTTAATCAAGCCTAAGTTACCTTCTTCAATTAAATCTAGGAAACTTAAACCCCGATTGGTATAACGCTTAGCATTTGCAACAACAAGCCGTAAGTTAGCACAAATCAGTTTATTCTTGGCTTCTTCATCGCCTTCGTGAATTCGCTTAGAAATAGCAATTTCTTCTTCACTAGTTAAAAGTGGAACACGCCCAATATTGGCTAAATACATTTTAACTGGGTCTTGAACCTTAACTTCATCACTTAAAGTTGAATCTCCATTGGACATGGAAGAGACATCTACCTCTTCTTCAATTGGAGCATCGACAAAATCATCATCTGGAATTTCAACTTCAGGTGCAGCATTATCTTTAAATTCAATGTTTTCTAATGAGTTATCAGCTTCATCTTGTTCTTCGTAGACAAGTTCATAACCCTTCTTTTTAAAGTGATCAAGTAAATAATCATTATCTTCATCTGATAAGTCTAAGTGGGCAATAGCATTATTTAAATCATCAATATAAACAGTTCCCGAGGATTTAGCAATGTTATCAAATCTAGCAATTACATCATCTAATGATTCAATTGTTTCGATGTCTCCACCTCCTAGTTTACGTTCCTTTTTAGCTTTCTTAACTGGTTGTTTAGCGACCTTTTCAACTGACTTCTTTTGTTTTACTACCATATTATGCCTCCTTACTGCTTTTTGGCATTTTTACGTTTCTTATACATGACGCCTTCTTTAAGAAGGTGTTCCTTCGCATATTTCGCTTGTTCGAGTGGATCTTGAATTTCTCCTAATTCAACTTTATCCTGCTCTAACTCCAATTTCTTTGGTAAGTCTTCCTTAATGATTTTAAAGAGCGAATCTAAGGTTAATGGTGGATACTTCTCTTCATCTAGGACCACAATCTCCTTCGCTAAATCTGGAGGTAAGACTGACAATAAATCGGCAATTATTCCATCATTTTCAAATTGACCATGTTCAGAATAATAATCCACGATATAACTGGCTAAGCGCCGATAGACTTCATTATGAATCAAGGGGGCTTCTTTCACGAATAAAGCCGGAGCCATTTCATCATTTAATAAGAAATAGACAATTTGACGTTCTGCTTGATCATATCTATCCAGCATCTTTTTCTGATTTTTACTAGCAAATTGTCCTTTAAATTCACTGATATCAACAGTATCTGGCTGGTGATAGTTGCGCGGAACTTGTTTTTTAACTAAATCCACTGAGAACCCCGAAAGCTTAGAAATCTCAACCGCATAATGCTCGATATCTAAATCATCTTTTAAGCTTCCAATTAACTCGGTTGCTTGTAAGACAAAGGTCTTTCTATCTTCATAATTCTCAGGATTGATATTACTATATAAATAAGAAATCTGATAATCGATGATGTTACTAGTACTATTAATTAGTTCTAATAACTTATCTTTACCATAATTATCTAAAACTTCATCGATATCTTTACTTGTCACACCCTGGAACTTATTAACTACTTTAATTCCTTTAGGAAGATTTTTTAAGACTTCAATAGCTTTAAATGAGGCACTTTGACCCGCCTTATCAGAATCAAACATGATTCTAACTTCACAATTTAACCTTTGTAAAAGCTTTAAGTGGTCAATAGTTAACGCTGTTCCCATGGTTGCAACAGCATTGTCTAAACCGGCCCTAGCTAAAGCGATAACATCCATAAAACCTTCAACAAGATAGACAACCCCTAAACGATGACAAACCTTTTCACAATTAAAGTAATTATATAAAAGATTGCCTTTATGGAATAAGACTGTCTCTGGGGTATTCAAGTATTTTGGATCTTGTTGTTCACTAATTCTGCGCCCACTAAAACCTACTACTCGTCCATATTCATCGGTGATGGCAAAAGTAATTCGACCATTCATGCGGTCCAAAACTTCAGTTTCTCGACTAAAGCCAATCCCACTATAAATGACATCATCTAAGTCGATTCCCTTGCTTTGTAAGTATTTAATGCTGTCGACACCAGAATTATTGCAAAAACCAATTGAAAATTTTGTGATAATTGCATCATCTAGTTTCCTTTTGTATAAATAATCAAGAGCTACTTGACCAGATGCCCCTTTTAAAGCATTAGCATAAAACTTCTTAACTTCACCTAAAGCATCGTAAAGTTTTTGATGAGGACTGACTGGTAAAGATGTGTCTTCTTCTAAACCAGCGACTTTTATACCCGCTAAATCACAAGCTTTCTTAACCGCAGCCATGAACGAAATATGTTCATAATCACGAATAAAAGTAAAGACATTACCAGAAGTACCACAAACAAAACACTTAAATATTTGCTTATCAGGTGAAACAGATAAAGAAGGGTTAGTGTCATCATGAAAAGGACAAATACCGACATAGTTTTTGCCTTTTTTAGTTAATGTAACCCCTTCAGCGTTAATTACTTGAACAATATCAATTTGACGTCTTAAGGCATCGAAATCAATTTTTTTCAATTAATAACCTCCCTTTAAAAAGTAATCTTTGAATCTATATAAGAGACTAAATCTGTTATCTTTAATCTAACTTGAGCCATCGTATCACGGTCTCTAACTGTGACACAGCCATCATTTTCGCTATCAAAGTCATAAGTAACACATAAAGGTGTCCCAATGGCATCTTGCCGCCGGTAACGTTTACCAATACTACCCGCCTCATCATATTCACAATTAAAGTGCTTGGCTAATTCTTGATAAACTTTCTTAGTCTTTTCACTTAATTGTTTAGAAAGTGGCATAACGCAAGCCTTGTATGGTGCTAGGAATGGATGGAGATGTAATACGATTCTAGAATCGCCTGGTTTTACTTCTTCTTCACTATAAGCATCACAAAGTAAAGCTAAGAATAAACGATCACAACCAACGGATGGTTCCACTACATATGGAATATATTTTTCATTAGTTTCTGCATCTAGATATTCCAATGATTGTTTTGAATGCTCCATATGGCACTTTAAATCGTAATCAGTCCGATCAGCGATGCCCCATAATTCACCAAAACCACCAAATGGATAATTATATTCAATATCACAAGTCCCTTTTGAGTAGAAAGCTAATTCTTCTTTTTCATGTTCACGATAACGAAGATTATCTTTATTCATACCGAGGCTTAATAACCAATCTAAACAGAACTTCTTCCAAAACTCATACCATTCTAAGTCAGTATGTGGTTTGCAGAAAAATTCTAATTCAAATTGTTCAAATTCTCTTAAACGGAACAAGAAATTCCCTGGTGTAATCTCATTTCTAAAGGATTTACCAATTTGACCAATTCCAAAAGGAATCTTCTTTCTTGATGTTCTTTGGACATTCTTGAAGTTAACAAAGATACCTTGGCAAGTTTCAGGTCTTAAATAAACTGTGCTTTTAGCATCTTCAACCACACCCATAAAGGTTTTAAACATTAATTGGAACTTCCGAATATCAGTAAAATCATGCGCTCCACAATTTGGACATGGTATATGTTTATCTTTAATAAACTGTAACATTTGTTCATTGCTCCAACCTTCACAAGAAACGCTGGAATCAAAGTCTTCAATTAATTTATCTGCTCTATGCCGTGTCTTACATTGCTTGCAGTCCATTAATGGATCTGTAAAGTTAGTTAAGTGGCCGGTTGCTTCCCAAACTGCTGGATTCATGATAATCGCACTATCCAACCCAACATTATTTGGAAATTCTCGCACAAATTTCTGCCACCAAGCAGCTTTTATATTATTTTTAAGTTCGACTCCTAAAGGACCATAGTCCCAAGAGTTAGCAAGTCCACCATAAATCTCAGAACCTTGGTAGACAAAACCACTCGTACGCACATGGTTGACGATTGTATCAAAACTATATTTAGCCATAAATTCACTTCCCTTAACGTGATATTTATACATTAAGGGTTTATATTTGTCAACCCACTATCAGTGTATATTTAGAATATTTTGCCGATAACAGCGCGACTTTTCAATCTAAGTCCTGCTGAGTTTTCTAGATATTCAAAAAATTCATTAATTAAAGTCGTTGCCACGGTAGCAGGAACTTCAAAATCATTGATATTGTTAAGTTCAGCTTTAATAACATAACGATAGTTCTTTAAGTACAATTCATTCCGTTTTGGATCAAGGTGGTGATTGCAGTCATAACAAAGATAACCACCGGCTTGGTAAGAAACATCCACCAAATGGTTCTTGCGTCCACATTCAACACAGCCATCAGCTTCAAGTAACACCCCACAATATAACATGAAGTATTTAAGAATAACTAATATCATCGTACCATAATTGGTTTTAATTTTTAATAAATCGTAAATCCCCCCATATAAATCGAGGCGTTCTTGAGAATCCATGCCATCATCAATCTTTAGAATACCCTCACAAACTAAGCCTAAAACTAAATTTATCTCCATTTTTTCATAAATATCGGTAATTCTATCAAGAATAACGCCGGTCTTTAAAACATTATTGCCATTATCGTTTTTATAATCTAGTAAATACTCTCCCAAAGTATACAACTGACAACTTGGGGCATTTTTACTCGTGCTTTTTAAGATACCTCTAGCTTTGAAACTCAAAAAATCACCACTATCTTTAAGTAAGAGCGTGATAATACAATCATTTTCTTGATATGGTGATACTCTGATTACATAGCCTTGAACTAGTTTTTCCATTAATCTCCTTCGCGATAACCAAATTCTTTTAAGTATTTAGTGCGATTACGCCAATCTTCTTCTACCCGCACAAAAGTAGT
>JAQUTO010000097.1 GCA_028694305.1 Bacilli bacterium | reverse complement strand
AAACCATACCAAAGTTATCATCGTTACCATGTCTCCCATTTTTGATGGAAGCAATACCAATTCCTAAAGCCATCATAAATGGCACAGTAACTGGCCCCGTAGTAACACCACCAGCATCAAAAGCTAATGGTAAGATATTTGGGTCACTGATATTGGCTAAGATAAAGACTAAAGCATACATTAAAAGTAAGATATGTTTGAGCCGCATCTTGAGAAATACTCTTAAGACTGCGATTAACATAAAAATTCCGACCCCAACTGCAATTGTATAAACCACTAATTTAGGATTAATGGCATCTTGAACTAGATAACTTAAAACACTTAAGTCTGGTTCAGCCACTGTAATGGCTACCCCTAAAACAAAAGCCACAATTAAAAGTAAGATGGCTTTGCCTTTCTTAATTAATTTACTACTAATTCTTTCTCCGATTGGCATCATAGCACTATCGGCACCCAAATTAAATAAAGCCATCCCCACAATTAAAATAATTCCGGAGATGAAAAACTCTTTTAAGGTTTTCGCACTTAAAGGGGCAATATTAGTTATATGCAACAAAAAAACAATTCCATAAATTGGTAAGACAGAAAAAACCGATTCTTTGAGTTTAGATAGTAGTGCTTTACCCATAAATTCCCCCGCTAATAACTTACATTATGCAACTATTTCTTTGATAATACAATAACAGGAACGCGCATTTCATCAATAGTTTGGCCACCATGATGACCAATAAGTAGATGATCGATCTTACCAGTATCGTAATAAAAGTTATAATCGCCACAAGCCGTAACTAAATAATCCCCCATAAACTTATCGTAATCTTTGTGGGATTCGAATAAACCTAATAAATGATTCTTAGCTAAGTCTTTTTTAGAATAGATGGCAAATTCATTGCCAAACTGTTTCATTTGTTGTAAGAATTGCTTTTGTTTCCCCTTTTTAAGGGTAAAAGAAGCCGCTCTACCTTCTAAAGAAGGTAGTCTTTCTAATGTAGACATGAGTTTAGGATAATCATTTAAACGATGATATTTAACATCTCTTTGCCCATGATCAGCAGTAATAATCACTAAGGTTTTGTCATTCATCTTCTTATACATCCGCTTTATTTGGCGGTCTAGTTTATTAATGACTTTTTTAGCTTGTTCACTTCTAGAACCATATTCGTGCATGGTATGATCTGGGTCTTGATAATAAGCGTAGATATATTTCTTCTCATCATCACTACCAGCTTTTAGAATCCATTTAGTTAGTTCTTTAAAGTTATGATAGCCGCCTTCCATGATTTGATCATCCATGTAGGTATAACCTTTGGCCTTTTTAACAATTTCTTGTAAAGGTTTAGTTGGGACCATTTTACGACCATCAAAACCCTTAATCTTTTCTTTGGTATAAAAGTCCTCACCAATAAACATTTCAATATCGCCTTTGTATTTACCCTCAAAATGTTGTTGCCAACCGAGCCAGCCTGATTCATTTGGAGCCATCCCAGTTTGGATAGCAGTAGTGGAAGGCACAGTTGAAGAAGGATAAACAGAACTCACTTCTTTTAATAACTTAGAAGTCAAAAAACTTAAGGGTTTTAAATTATCATCCATTATTTTAGTTCCAAGTCCATCTAAAACGAGATAGACCACAGTGGTATACTCCTTTTTAAGTTCTTGGGCGATATCTTGATCTACTGCGTATTTACAAGATAAGCCATAATAATGGAATAAAGCACTTGTTACATTAATATTGGACTTAGTATAGTCAGGTTGAACTACTCTTTTCGATTGCATATTTGCCTCCTACTTATTGAGAAAATCTAAATATGACGTCACAGCATAATAGATATTCGATGCCCTAGTTAAGGCATTCTCACTCTTTTTAATATATTCCCATGATTCAGCATAAGACTTAAAATGCATGATTTCAGGACTAGACATATAATTTAAAAACTTAATCACATCATCACTATATTCATCATCAAACTTATTGGATAAAGTAATCTTTTGTCTAATCGTTGATGCATTTGGATTATTATGTAAAACATGTTCCAAATTCACCGAACAATAAAATAAACGATATGGAACACCTTTTAAATCATCAATATCTAATAAGGCTTGAATGTTATATCTTTTATGTAAGTTACGATCAACTATTCTTGTTTTATTTTGAACAACTATCTTACTGGTAAAATATGTGACCCCATAATTGAGGGGATTTTCTTCTAAAGCATCATCCTTAATAAAAGCAGCATCAGTATCAATAAGGTGAACTATTTCTAAACAATCTTTAAGTTCAACTCTTCTTTTCCACAATTCATTTTTAACATCAGCTAATAAGACCCGCTCAACATTAGCAGGACAAACATGATTATCGCTCGTTAAATCACTTTGAATCATGAAATATGGTTCATTTTTAGAATGTAAGATTTGGCGGATAGCGCCTTCTAAAGAGACTTTATCCGACTTACCTTCCACTAGGAAAAGGACCAATTTACTCATTCTTTGTCCCCGCCTTTCTTAAGGCCCGAGAAATAGAATACTGATCTGTTGGAGTAGCTAAACCACCCTCATTTAAGAAGATGTTACGTAAATAGGCATCCCTTAAGTTTGTGTGTTTACCGACACCCTTGAGTCGCACAAACCGATTGACTGACTTATAAGAAGTAAAGACCACATCTTGGGCTGTAAGAAGTTCCAAGACTCTTAAGTTATGGGAAGTGAAGATAATTTGACCTTCCCCTTCATTTTTGAAGACTTCCAGTAAATCACCAATTAAATATTCAAAGACACCAGCATCAAATTCATCAATGGCTAAAATCACACTTGGATTATTATAGGTAGCAATTAAAGCTCCAACTAAAGAAATGATTCTTTTAATCCCTTGTGATTCATTGACTAAAGAGATGACTTGGTGTTCTCTTAAACTAAAGAACTCAACTGCATATTTAGTTTCGCCATTACTAGTATAAGATTGCTCATTACTGACCACACTAAGACCTGGTATGATTTGGGTTAAAGCTAAGTTATTCTTAGCAATTTGTGTCTTAACTAATTCATACTCTTCTTTGGTAAAGTAATTAGTCTTAAATAAATCAATCTTGAGATTAGATGGCTCAACATAAGTTGGCAAATCTAAGTTGGTGCAACTATCAAGATAAATAGTTCCATCATCAGTACTATTGATAATAATTAAATTAGTTTCTAATTCATATTGGAAGATTCTAAGTAAGTTGGCATATTGATAGTTACTGGCTAGTAATTTGCTAATCACTAATGGATTAAAGACAAAGGATTGATCCTTTTTAAAATCAAGTAAGACTTCTTCTATATCCTTTAAATAAGGTCTTATTTCTTGAGGTGTAATACTTCCATTCTCGCTCTTAACTGCAATAATGGTTTTAGCATGACCCCAGTTCTTACCATCAAATTCTTTAACTGTGACTCTTTCTTCATTAAAGTGTCCAATCCCTCTAAAAGACTTAAGAATGACACTGTATTCAACAATCTCAGCTAGATTATCATGATGATAAAGGAATTCAAAAGAAAGAGTTGTAGTTTCATGTTGATATTGAACTTTACTGCCACTATTTTTAGGTAAAGAAGATGAAG
>JAQUTO010000096.1 GCA_028694305.1 Bacilli bacterium | reverse complement strand
CTACTTTTATTTTGGTGTCCGGTTCAAGGTTAGGAATCGGTTGAACCTCATACTTGTCATTAAACCACAAAGTACTTAAGGTAAAGGTTGGGTCAGAAGCATTACTGCTTTTATAAACCAACTCTTCAATACAGAAAGTTTTTTTGGTAATCATCGCTAGTTTTAATGGCTCAGTATCGTAGTATTCAATTCTAATTGGATCTCCAACTTCAAAGTCAGTTGAAGATATGCTTTCAACCTTTTCCTGATCATCGATAACTCCATCCTTTATCCAATAATAAGAATCGTGTTTATAGTCAGTTTTGTAATACTTAATACTAGAAGATAGATTAATCGTTATAATTCGATCCTTTTAAAGTATTTCACGATCATCAACACCATTTTTAGTCTTATAGACTTGCATAGTATTACCATCAATGGCTAAAACAACAGCCACTTCATTATGAGTACTGATATTATATTCTTGGAGCTTATTGCAACCACAAACACCTAGTAGTAATCCTAGACCAAAGGCAATTTTAAGTGTTTTCATTTTAAAACCTCCCCCTGATTTTTTGTCTTGCTGGATATTTTTTTCTTTACCTTCATACTACCCCATCTAATAGAATAAAGCAAACAATCAACAAAAAGGGGAAGAAATCCTCCCCTTTGTGCCTAGATATTACTAAAATAATTCATTATGATTGAGGCAGCCACCCCAACATTTAAGGAATCTATATTATTAGAAATAGGAATAATCACTATTTCATCCGCTAAAGTCCGAATGGCTCTAGTCGGACCTCTTCCCTCATTACCAACCACAATTACTAAAGGCTCAGCGAATTTACAACTAGCAAGTGGTTTGGCTTCATCGACTAAGTCAGCCACTATTATTTTATGGTTAGTTTTTAATGCTAGAAGTAATTTAACTAAATCACCCCGAATAATTGGTAAAGCAAAGAAAGCACCCATAGTAGAGCGAATAAATTTAGTGTTATAAATATCAAAAGAGTCATTTGATAATAGTAGACCTTGATAACCAAAAGCTAAAGCAGAACGTAAGATAGTCCCTCCATTACCGGGGTCTTGCACTCCATCTAGTGCAATTAAATGAGTTGCTCCACTTGGTAAAACTTGTTCTTTGTATTTACAAATACCAATGATATTTTTAGGATCGACCACATTACTAATCTTGGCCATAATTCCATCGGTCACTTTGATTAAATTTGGATAATCTTTTAATTCTTGAGGTAAATAATCAGTAAATAAAACTGCTTCTAAACAGTGGTGCTTATAAGCTTCTAGAACTAGATGATCACCATCCACAATAAATAAATGGTGCTCTTCCCTCTCTTTTTTGTTATTTAAACTGGCATAAAGTTTAATGGTTTCATTGGTTAATGAAGTAATTTCTTTCATATAATCATCCCCTCTTTCTTTAAACGCTTAACTAAAGTTTTGTAGTTTGGTAAAACACTCGCAATCAATTCATAAAAGGCAGCTTGATGATTGAATTCTTGAATGTGGGCTAATTCATGGACAATGATATAATCCACGATTTCTTCTGGATAAAAGGCTAGCGAAATATTAAATTCAATCTCATGTTTAACCCGGTTATAATGGCCATATTTAGATTTTAGGTGTTTATATCTTAAGGTTGGAAAAGCATATTCACCACTTGGATACATGGCCTCAAAATAAAACTTCGCTTTATTGTAAGTATAAGGTCTTAGTAATTCTAAACCAGCTGTTAATAGATCAGCATAAGGTTCCTCTTGGTTTAAAATTAACTCCCCTTCTTTAAGTTCATAATGGTCACTGAGTTTTATCTTATATGGTAAGCCCAAGATTTCTAGGCTACTACCATCACTTATTTCTAACTGTTTTTGACTAGCCGCTTTAGTTGCAACTCTTTCTACCCACTTTTCATTCTTTAGGATAAAGTTTTCAACACTACTTCTTAAAGTGAGATATGGCACTGTCGCAATGATTTTTCCATCCCGAAAACGTAAGTACATTCTGGAAATGGGCTTAGTAATAATGACATATTTGTAAACTTGATTGTTTAAAACAATAGTGTGTTCATTCATAGCCATTATTTTAACATATTTTAGCTGCTTCGATACTAAAAAAAGCTCATATAAGAGCTTTTATAAAATCTTTTCTATTTCTTGAAGACTTGTAACAATATAAGTTAAAGGCTTTTTAATCATTTGAGTATTAGGATCCAAGTGTTTCCGATTATACCAAATAGTTTCATAGCCCATTGTCTCGCCACCAAGCATATCACTTGTTAATGAATCACCAATAATAATGAAATCATCACTTTTTGTAGCATCTAACCCATATTCTTTTAGTCCTTTAATAAAGAAATCTGGACTTGGTTTATTGGCTCCAACTTGTTCCGAGCAAATAACTCCAGTTACTAAGTCATCCAAATGAGTAATATCTAATCTTCTACGTTGAACAAAATAGACACCATTTGTAACAATAAATACTTTGTATTTAGTTCCCAAGTATTTCAACAGTTCCACTGAACCTTCCTCATAATAAGGATGGTCACTTAATTGTTGTAAGTAAGTTTGATTAACTTTAACTGGGTCTAAGTCTTCCTTATACTTATTAAAGACATCAGCAAAACGCTGCACAGTTAAGTCTTTAATACTAATCTCACCCCGTTCTGATTTACGCCAATACTCGCTATTTACTTTTAAAAACTCTTGGTAAAAGTCTTCGCTGTAATCTAGTCCATAGCGTAAAGCAGTATATTTAAAAGCCAACTTCTCAGCAATATCGAAGTTTAATAATGTATTATCTAAATCGATTAAGACAATCTTAGCCATTAAAGTTTTGGGAGATAATAATCAATTTCCCACTTGGAAATTTGTTTTTGATATTTATCACATTCACAGTGCTTAGCCGCTAAAAATTTACTGCTGACATGTTCCCCTAAACACTCCATAATGCTTTGATCTTTACTTAGTTCTACTAAGGCTACTTCTAATGATTCTGGTAACTTCTCAATATGTTTACGCTTTAATTGCTTTGGCGATTCACTAAATAAGTTCTCAGTAACCGGCTTAATTGGTTCTTTAACACTACTAATTCCCTCTAATCCGGCTGTTAAAATAGCGGCAATTGCTAAATATGGATTACAAGATGGATCAACACTTCTAATTTCAATTCTGGCATTCTCACTACTAGTAACGGCTGGTAAACGAATCATGGTTGAGCGGTTAGCACTAGCCCAAGCAATATAACAAGGAGCTTCATACCCTGACATTAACCGTTTATAACTATTGATAGTTGGATTAGCTAAAGCAGTAATGGCTTTAGAATGAGCAATGATGCCACTAATAAACTTACGGCAAGTCTCACTAATTCTTAAATCATCGTTCTCTGAACCAAATACATTGTGGTTATCTTTAACTAAAGAACAATTAGTATGCATCCCATTACCTGGGAAGCCTTCTTTAGGTTTAGGTAAGAAAGTCGCGTATAAGCCATATGCTCCCGCCACTTTCTTGACGACATGCTTTAAGGTTTGAATACTATCGCAAGTTGATAATGCATCAGCATATTTAAAGTTGATTTCATTTTGACCAGGCCCCACTTCATGGTGCG
>JAQUTO010000095.1 GCA_028694305.1 Bacilli bacterium | reverse complement strand
TGTAGATGCATTAATAATTATTCCAGTAACCTTCGTTTCCATCTATTTAGCTTATTTATTTGTTAAATGGTGGAAAGTTGATGACTTATATGAACAATTTATGCAGTTGAGTCTAAAAAGACGTACACGAGAAAATTAATGACCTAACAAGAATAGCCTAGTGATATAATTGGGATATCATATGGGGGATAATGTCATGGAATTACTTGAGTCATTAATAAATGGTTTTATTGATAGTGATCACAAGTGTGATCCTGTTTTACTTCCTCGGTTGTTGGTTAACGATAATGAAAAAGGTGAAAAAATCATTACTTCCATAGTAAATGAGCTTTTATATTGTGATGAGTTTCTTTTTTCAGTTGCCTTCCTTACTGTAAGTGGTGTTCAAGTATTATTAAGCACATTAATTAAAGCAGAAGAAAAGGGTATTAAAGGAACAATCATTGTTTCTCAATATCAAAACTTTACAGAACCTAAGGCTTTAAGAAAACTAAAGTTATTTAAGAATATACAATTAAGAATTGTGACAGAAGATAAGTCAAAAATGCATGCTAAGGGATATATCTTTAAAAAGGGCAAGGACTGCAATATCATTGTTGGCAGTAGTAATTTAACTCAAAATGCCCTTTGTGCCAACACCGAGTGGAATGTTAAACTTTGCAGCAAAAAAACCGGTTCATATTATATAGAAGTCCTAAAAGAGTTTCAGAATATTTATGATTTATCAATTCCTGTTAATGATGCTTTTATTGACAAATATGAACAAGTTTACAATGAGTCACTTGCCAGGATTAAATATGTGGGATTAGAACCTGTATATAATGAGATTAAACCAAATATCATGCAACAAGACGCACTCGAAAGACTTACTAACATTCGAAAAGAAGGAGCTGCCAGAGCTTTAGTTATTTCTGCAACTGGGACAGGTAAAACTTATCTATCCGCTTTTGATGTAAAGCAATTTAAACCTAAGAAGTTTTTGTTCATTGTTCATCGTGAACAAATAGCAAAAGACGCAATGGCAAGTTATAAACGAGTATTGGGCCAAAACATTTCTTGCGGCTTTATTGGAGCGGGTAAGTTTGCAGTTGGGCAATATAATTTTGCAATGATACAGACATTATCTAAAAACAATGTTCTGCAGAGGTTTAAACCAGATGAATTTGATTATATTCTTTGTGATGAAATCCAACATGGCGGTTCTAAACAAATGCAGAAAGTCATTGATTATTTTAAACCACTTTTCCTTTTAGGGATGACTGCAACTCCCGAAAGAATGGATGGATTTGACATCTATAAGATGTTTAACTATAACATCGCTTATGAAATTAGATTACAAGACGCCGTGAGGGAAGAAATGATTTGTCCTTTCCATTATTATGGTATTGCGGATTTAACTGTAGACGGCGAGATTATTGATGACAATACTAGTTTCAATCGTTTGATCGATTCTCAACGTGTTAAGCACATTATTGATAAAATAAAGCTTTATGGGTATCAAGGAGATCGTGTCAAGGGACTAATTTTTGTTTCCAGAATTGAAGAAGCAGAAAAGCTGTCAGAAGCCTTTAACCAAAGAGGTTACAAGACAGTCGCCTTGTCGGGTCAAAGTACTCAAGAAGAGCGTGAAGAATGCATAAAGAAATTGGAACAAACTAATCGCGAAGATGGACTTGATTATATATTTAGTGTTGATATATTTAACGAAGGTATAGATATTCCATTAATTAACCAAATTGTTATGTTAAGACCAACCCAGTCTGCAGTTATCTTTGTTCAACAATTAGGCCGTGGATTAAGAAAAGCCAAGAACAAAGAATATGTTGTAGTGCTAGATTTCATTGGAAACTATGAAAACAACTTTTTAATTCCAATTGCGCTGTCAGGTGATAACACATATAACAAGGATACAATAAGACATATTGTTCGAGAAGGAAATAGCCTGTTACACGGGGCATCGACAATAGAATTCGATTCGGTTGCGGAATCCAAGATTTATGCTTCAATAGATAAGGCTAATTTCAATGCGTCAAAACTGATTAGAGAGTCTTACACGGAACTAAAACAGAAGTTGGGGAGAATTCCATCAATTAGAGACTTTGATGACTATGGTGCCATCGATATTATGAGAATCGTAGATAAATATGGAAGTTATTATCAATTTTTGAAAAAGATTGAACCCGAATACAAAGTGGAATTAGATACTTTGGAAGAAAAGTATGTTCAGTTCATATCTAAAAAATTTTTATGTGGAAAGCGCCCTAATGAACTGGAATTTTTAAATATCTGTTTGCATCAAAAAGATAACTTACTTAATTCTTTTGTTGCCATAATGAAAGAATTATACCCGAAAATAACGGTTGATCAAGCAACAATCAAGAACCTTGTAAATCAAATGACACAAAACTACCTTTCTGGATCGGAAAAAACAACATATCAAGGGGTTAATTTTATTGATCAGAATAATGATGAGTATGTACTAAATGCGTCTTTTGCGAAGTCTCTAAAAAATAAAGAGTTTTTTGGCATTGTCTCTGAGATTCTTGACAATGGATTATATAGATACGATACAATCTATAAAAATAATTATGAGCAAACAAGTCTCAAACTATATGGGAAGTATACTTATGAGGATGCATGTAGGGGCTTGAATTGGTACAAGAACCCAGTTGCGAGGAACATTGGTGGATATAAGTATGATAAAGATACTAATACATTCCCGGTATTTGTTAATTATGATAAAAAAGAAGATATTCAAGATACCATAAAATATGAAGACCGCTTTATTAGTCCTTCTTCTTTCATAGCTATTTCAAAAGCTAAAAGAAATCTCTCATCTGCTGATATAAAGGTACTTAAAAATGCGGAGAAGACTAAAACTAAAGTATTGCTCTTTGTTCGCAAGAATAAAGATGATAAGATCTCAAAGGAGTTTTATTTTCTAGGTGAAGTCACACCTAATAATATGTTTAAGGAAATAACCATGTCGAATACAAATGTTTCGGCAGTTGAGATAGGTTATAACTTGGTCACTCCAGTGCGGAGTGATATCTATGATTATATTACGAATTAGGGGGATGAAATGAAACACGTAGAAGTTGTGTGTGCATTAATAGAAAATGATGATGGTAAAATATTCTGTTGCCAACGAGGCCCGGGTAGGGATCTCGTGGGTTTTTGGGAATTTCCAGGGGGCAAAGTTGAGGCTCATGAGACTCACGAGCAAACCATTATTAGGGAAATTGAAGAAGAACTCGGTTCTTTGGTTAAGCCATTAGAATATATTGGTGTTAGTAATTATGAATACAAAGAATTAGCCAAGCCTTTTAGCATCACTATGTATGGTTATAGATGTAAGTTAATAAAAGGAGATTTAAAGTTAACTGAGCATACAGCCGCAAAGTGGTGTACAATGTCTGAAATGAAAAAAATGAAGTTTGCAGCTGCAGACAAGGTTTTTATTAAGTAGTTTTTGGAGGCGAGCAGTATGTGTACTAGTTTTGTGCATAAGGGTAAAGATGTCATTGTGGGATTTAATTTTGATGTAGATCCTAAAGAATGGCCTTATAAAATAGCCAAGAATAAAGACGGCTTCTTTATTATGATAAATG
>JAQUTO010000094.1 GCA_028694305.1 Bacilli bacterium | reverse complement strand
CATCTCCAAAATATGTCATCAGTCTCGATCCAATTAATATGAGTAGAGATGGAATTGTCCACCTGAATATCATTGATTTCCTCACTAATAAAGTTGATTTGTTTCTCACCTAATAAAAAGCACTCCCCCCTTAATTGAAAGTGCTTTTTTAAGATTCAAGATGTATATGACTTATTGGCTTTTTGCAAACGAAGAGTCTAGAGTCATGGTATACGTTCTTGAATTCGTATAGTTATAGAGAATGATATACGTCTCGTAGAATGTAATTCTGAAATTATCTGTTGATTTTGTTGAATTCTTTAAATTATATGACACAATTAGAGCGCCGAGACTTTCAGAATATGACAAACCATAATAATAATCACCGGTTGAAGTTTTACTATTTGGAAGATTTGTACTTAACCAACCAGTTTGAGCCGTGCTTGTATAGTACCTATAAATGTACGTGCTTCCACTTACCCATTTTCCATAAAATAGATAATCTTCAGTAATTGTATCTAATGAATATGGCAAAGTCCAGCCATCAGCTAGTAACTGCTTGCTTAAGGAATAGTATTTATATAACGATGAATAAGAAGTGGTTTTTGAAAGAGACATCGTAGATAATTGTGTGGCTTTATCTATACTATTTTTGATTTTTTTTATGTCTGAATTGGTACCATTATAATTGACTAAAAGACTTTTCATAGTAGCCAAGTCGGTTGATGTAATTGTAGATTTATATAACGCTAAAATTCTTGATTCTGTATATCTCGTTTCAGCATCCCTATATGTACCAGCAATAAGAAAATATAATGCAGCACTCTTGTATGATTCGTTGTTAAAAGCTTTATCTCCCGCCAAGTAATAGCACTCTATTTCTAGAGAAGCGGCATCAGACATAAAATCTTTAGCTTTATTAAACATATGTGCTGCTGACTCATAGTTCATGGCTTTATAATACTCTTTCCCTTGATAATAATAACTCAGTAGAGCTTTGGATGAAGCATCTTGATAATCTTTTGCATTGGTATAAGAACTCGCTGCATAAAGATAGTTTTTTTGTGAATATTGATAGTTACCAAGATAATAATATGAAATCAAGACTCGTGTTGGTGCATCATTAAAATCACCGGCTTGCCAAAAATTATGAGCTGCGCCAGAGTAATCATAATTGTTGAATTCATAATCAGCCTCTAAATAGTATGTTTCATAATATTTAGTCTCGGATTGACCAAAATCACCCAATTCATCATAGATTTCTCTTGCCTTATCATATTCGCCCATTTTTGTGTACTGACTAGCCGCTATATATTTGCCAGCAGGAATAAAAAGATATATTGTTAACAAAACTAAAGCACATAATGAAACGAAGACAATTCCAAATATTTTTGTTTTTTTCTTTTTCTCTTTAAGGCTCTTCTCTTCTAGTTTAGTTTTGAGTTTTGTATAAGAAGATATAAATAGTTTTGCATCTTCTTTTGATAAAGAATATTTATCTATGTTGGGTCCTAAATTTTCCAATGATGCATCAAGTGTTGAATTCTTAAAAGGCACATACTTCCCTTTATTTAATAATGATAAAATTAATTTAATTTGTTCCCTATTTTCTTTATCTCTTTTTTGAGTCTCTGCTAATTGTTGGTTAATCACACTAATATAACCCAAGTATTTCATGGAGTCATCATATAATCTATCACACAATGCACACTTTTTTTGATCTGTTGGATTCAACTTTCCACAAGAGCATTGCCACCATAATCCATTATTTATTACAGGCAGCACTCTTTCATCATCCGAAAGAATATATCTGTCGCTTAGTTGTTTAAAATACTTAGTTAGCGATTCATTTTTATGTTCGTAGAATTTAATATCCTTATCATTGTGTAATACGCCATCGCTGGTTAAATAATTTTTAAGTTTAATCTCAACTGAACGTGCTTCTTTGGGCACAACCAAAGGTTGAAGCGCAACCGTTTTATGTGCTTCAATCTCATCTTGGTTTAAGTAATCAACCAGTCGTCCAACTTGTTCCCCATCTATAGAAAAAAACTTTAATTGCAATCTAAGAGAATTAACGGATAACTTTCCTAAATTTGTGGCTTTCATTTGTAATATAACCGCCTGGCTATCTACGTCCATAACTAGTTGCCATTTTGTTATGTCGATAAGGCAATTGATTGGTAATTCATAATAGTTTTGAACTGTTAGTATTTTATATTGGCCCATATGGTCACCTTATATTTTTGGCAAATCATCTTTATCAAAGTTGGTTTTTGATCCATCTTTAACATTAGATTCTTCCATTTTTTCTCGAATAATCTGACTGTTTTCAACTAATTCACCAAAACCATATATAAAGATACATGGAAGTGGTGTACAAATAAGAGCTGAAATCCAGATGATTCGACCAGTCTCTGATTTATCGATTCCCAACATCATCACACATAAAATAAAGTATAGTACAGACAAAGCAAGACCTACTATTTTGATAATTTTTCCAATAGTCATAGTATCCCCCCCTATAGTTGCTATATGACAATAATCATATATAGTATATCATTATATTGTTGTTAAAACTTTCTTGTCTCAAAAGTGTGAAATGTATTCACAAGGCGCAAAATTTTATACACATAATAAAAAGCACCCCTTAATTGGGAGTGCTTTTAGTTTTAGGCTGGGTTGGAATTACCTGGTGCTACTGTAGTTGCAACATTATTCTCTTCAACTGTAAATTTAGACTTATAGTGTAAAGGATTAATTGTTGTTCCAGCTGGAATAAGTTTACCAACAAGCACGTTCTCTTTGAGACCATGTAAGTAGTCAATCTTACCCTTAGTTGCAGCATCTGTTAAGACCTTGGTTGTTTCTTGGAAAGAAGCACTTGATAAGAACGATTCTGTTTCAAGTGAAGCTTTAGTAACACCAAGAATCATTGGACGAGCAACAGCGGGACGTTTTCCAGCTAATAAGGCTTGAGTGTTAACTTCGGTGAAGTTAGCAACAGTAACCTTAGTTCCTGGAATTAAAGCAGTATCACCTGCATCAGTAATCAAGAGTTTCTTGAACATCTGATGAATCATAATTTCAATATGCTTATCAGCAATACCGATACCGTTAGCGCCATAAACCTTTAAGACTTCTCTTAGAATGTAATTTTGCACTGTGGCAGCATCACTAACTTCGAGTAAATGTTTAGGGTTAATTGCACCTTCAGTAATCTTTTGGCCATTGATAACATCATCGCCCTCTTTAACTCTTAAACGAGCATCGAAAGGTGTGACATATTCTTTGGTTTCTTTATCATTCTTGATAACGATAGTGGAACGGCCACTTTCCTTGTCTTCAGTGATTTCGCTTACTTTACCAACAATTTCTGAAATGATAGCTTCACCTTTAGGATTACGAGCTTCAAATAATTCTTGAACCCGCGGTAAACCTTGAGTGATATCTTCTCCACCAGCAACACCGCCAGTGTGGAAGTTCTTCATTGTTAATTGTGTACCTGGTTCACCAATTGATTGTGCAGCCATAATACCAACAGCTTCACCCTTAACAACTGGTAATCCAGTAGCTAAGTTACGACCATAACATTTAGCACAGACACCGTCTTTAGTTTCACAACCGAAGATTGTCCGAATTTCTAATTGTTTATAACCGG
>JAQUTO010000006.1 GCA_028694305.1 Bacilli bacterium | reverse complement strand
CATCTAAGCGCTCCTTGATATAAGGAGGTAATGGTGTATTACCTAATTTATCGAGTATTTCATAGAAGATACCTTGATAAATCATTTTGAAGACTCTAATACCTTCATCCTTGACTTCCACACACTCTGCTCTTAAAAGTTTATCATCAAAGATGATAACAGTTCCAACTTTGACAGTTCGAGCATTGCCGACTAAACATTCCCAATTATCGCCTTCTTGCGAAAGGAGTAAGACCTCAACATGAGCATTGGTCTTTTCTTTAATGCCAAAAAGTCGAGCAGGGATTACTTTAGTATTATTTCTCACTAAAACATCACCTTTATGTAAGTATTCAACGATATCATAAAAATGGCGATGCTCAATCGTCTGCTTTTCGCGACATAAAACCATCATTCTTGATGTATCGCGCTTTAGAAGCGGTGTTTGGGCGATTAATTCTTGGGGTAAATCATAATCAAAATCAGTTACTTTCATTGTTGTTCATCTCCGTATTTTGTAAGTTTAGAATATCTATTAGAAACCTTTTGAATCCTTTTGATCAAGTCCATATTTTTTAATTAGTTCAGCTTTAAAATCACCATATCTATCTTCTTGAATAGCCACTCTTATTTCTTCCATTAAATGAATTAAGAAGCGAAGATTATGGATGGAAAGTAATCTTTTAGCTAAACCTTCATCACATTTATATAAGTGTCTTAAATAAGAACGGGTAAAGTTCTGACAACAATAACAATCACACTCATCATCAATTGGGCGTAAATCATATTCATATTGTTTGTCACGAATATTAACTCTGCCTTTTGAAGTCATCAACGAACCATGCCGAGCAATTCTAGTTGGTAAAACACAATCAAACATGTCTACACCTCTAAAAACGCCTTCTAGGATGGCATCAATTGATCCGACTCCCATTAAATAACGCGGTTTATCGCTTGGAAGGTAAGGAATAGCGTAATCAATCATTTTATATAAGGTTGGTTTATCTTCTCCTACACTTGTTCCACCAATGGCATAACCAGGGAAATCTAACTGAGCGATACCTTCGGCTGACATTTTTCTTAAATCTTCAAAGGCACCACCTTGGCAAATGCCAAAAAGCGATTGTTCTGGATTATGATTGGCTTCTTTACATCTTTTAGCCCATCTTAAGGTTCTTTCCACACTTTGTTTCATATATTCATAAGTGGCAGGATAGCCGGGACACTCATCCAAACACATTGCTATGTCACTGCCTAGTTTATTTTGAATTTCAATTGATTTTTCTGGTGATAAAAAGAGTTTTTCACCGTTAAGATGTGACTTAAAAGTGACACCCTCTTCGGTTATTTTGCGCTTTTCTGCCAATGAAAAGACTTGAAAACCTCCCGAATCTGTTAACATCGGACCCTTATAATTCATAAATGCTTGCACTCCACCGGCATTAGCAACAACATCTTCACCTGGTCTAAGCCAAAGATGATAAGTGTTGGCTAAAATAACTCCAGCATGAATGGCATATAAGTCATCCGGAGATAAGTATTTAACACTAGCAAGTGTACCAACTGGCATAAACATTGGAGTCTCCACATCACCATGAGGGGTATGGAGTATTCCATAGCGGGCGCCACTTTGCTTACAGATATGTTTGATTTCAAAATAAAACTTTTCACTCATTAATAATCACCTTTAATATGATAGCACAAAAAGAATGACTTTATGAAAGTTATTCTTTATAATGGTGATATGAATATCTTACTAGGATTAACTTTAGTTATTTTTTGCTTTATTGGCGTCTTGTGCGCTTACCGCTTCTTTGGCAAGAGCGGTGTTTTTGCTTGGATTGCAATTGCTACGATTTTAGCCAATATCCAAGTAACGAAGACAATTGAAATCTTTGGAATTACTGCCACCTTAGGTAATGTATTATATGGTTCTATCTTTCTTGCCACCGATATTTTAAATGAGTATTATGGTAAAAAAGTAGCCAATCGTTCGGTGTTTTTAGGATTTGGTAGTTCATTGGTTATGATTGTAACTATGCAACTGGCAATTCAATTTATACCAGCCGCCAGTGATCAAGCCACTGGTGCTTTAATTGCAATTTTTAATCCTGCCATTCGGATTGTCGGTGCTAGTTTAGTGGCTTATTTAGTTTCCCAATTATTAGATGTCAAGATTTTCCAAGTCATTAAAAATAAATGGCCAAGTAATAAATATTTATGGTTAAGAAATAATGGGGGAACTTTAATCTCCCAATTAGTAGATACTGCCATTTTTGTCTCAATTGCCTTTATTGGTGTTTATGATACTGGTACATTGATTGAAATCTATCTAACAACCTATGTCTTTAAAGCCATTATTGCTTTATTAGACACGCCTTTCATCTATTTATCGAAGAAAATTCACCCTACAGAATGAGGCCTTTCTATATAGAATATAGAATTATAGGTTGAAAAATTGGCGTTAAATCATTACAATGTATATGAAATTGAAGGTGAAATTATGGGGCGTGCTGCAGAAGTAAGAAAAAAGGCAAGGGCAGAGACTGCCGCTGCAAAAACAAAAGTATATTCAAAGTTTGGAAAGGAATTATATTTAGCTGCTAAAGCTGGAGTTCCAGATCCAGAGATGAACGTAACTTTAAAAAGAACAATTGAAAAAGCTAAGAAAGCTCAAGTACCAAGTGATGTAATTAAACGGGCTATTGATAAGGCTAAAAGTGGAACTGGAGAAAACTATTCTTCAACTACCTACGAAGGCTTTGGTCCTGGGGCATCAACTTTAATTGTAGAATGCTTGACAGATAATCCTAATAGATGTATTACTGAGGTTAGAACTTGCTTTACTAAAGCAAAGAGCAAGTTAGGAATCTCGGGCTGCGTTTCTCATAATTATGACCATGTGGCTTTATTAGAAGTTAGTGGCATTAGCGAAGATGAAGTTTTAGAAGCTTGCATGAACGCTGATGTTGACATTACTGACATTAGCAGTGAGGATGGAGCAGTTACTATTATTGCCACTCCAGACAAACTCTATGGCGTTAAGGAAGCTATTGAGAAATTTAGACCTGGACTCAACTTCACAGTTGAAGAAGTTACTTATTTACCAACAAATAATGAGTATGTATCTTTAGCGGGTGAAGAGATGGAACTCTTTGAACGTTTATTATCACTTCTCGATGAAGTTGATGATGTTCAAGAAGTTTATCATAATGTCAAAGACTAAAAAGGAGGAATCTTTATGGAATTAAAAGGTTCAAAAACAGAGAAGAATCTCTGGACTGCTTTTGCAGGAGAATCTCAAGCGAGAAATAAGTATACGTATTTTGCCAGTGCTGCTAAAAAGGAAGGCTATGAACAAATAGCTGCTTACTTTGAAGAAACTGCAGGCAATGAAAAAGAACATGCTAAACTTTGGTTTAAAGCTTTAGGTGAACTAGGAGATACAAAGGCCAATTTACAAGCTGCCGCCAATGGCGAACACTATGAGTGGACAGAAATGTATGCCGAGTTTGCTAAGGTTGCTGAAGAAGAAGGCTTTAAGGCTCTAGCTGCTCAATTTAGAGGCGTTGCTGCAATTGAAAAGAGACATGAAGAAAGATATCTAAAATTGCTCTCTAACATCAATAAAGGCATTGTCTTTAAAAGAGAAGAAGTTAAAGTTTGGGTTTGCCGTAACTGTGGACATGTCTACATTGGCAAAGAAGCTCCAAAGGTTTGCCCAGTTTGCAGCCATCCAGGTGCTTACTTCGAATTACTAAACGAAAATTATTAAATAAAAATGCGTAGGTTATTAAGCCTACGCATTCTTTTATTTAGACTAAAGGAATGGATATATCCTCGTCATTTTCGAATTTATGTAATAAATCTTCAATCGTTAGTTTAGCTTTTTCTGGCCCCTTAACATCTAAGATAATTTTACCATTACTTAACATAATAAGCCGATTACCATATTTAATAGCATCTTTCATATTATGCGTAATCATTATGGTAGTAAGTTTATTTTCTTTAACAATATCTTCAGTTAAATCTAAAAAAATTTTAGAGGTTTTTGGATCAAGGGCTGCAGTGTGCTCATCAAGTAATAAAAGTTTTGGTTTCTTTAAGGTCGCCATTAAGAGCGTTATCGCTTGTCTTTGGCCACCAGAGAGTAGCCCAACTTTTTGATTAAGTCTAGTTTCAAGACCGAGATTTAAAGACTTTAGTTTCTTAATATATAAATCTTCATGATCTTTACTAAACCCCCATTTGAGGGTTTTCTTTTTATCCCGTCGATAGGCTATTTCTAGGTTTTCAAGAATTGACATCATCGGCGCTGTGCCCATACTTGGATCTTGAAATACTCTACCTAGATACTTGGCCCTTTGATATTCAAGTAAATTTGAGACATCTTTGCCATCAATTAAAACTTTACCTTGATCAGGAGGGAAGACACCACTAATGATATTCATTAATGTTGATTTTCCACTCCCATTACCACCAATAACTGTAACAAATTCACCTTTTTCAATCTTTAATGAAACATCATCTAAAGCCACCCGTAAATCTTCTTTATTACCAGTAAGGTTAAAAGTTTTAGAAACATGTTTAATCTGTAACATTGACCTTACCTCCTTTTTTCTTAGTCTTTTGAATAAAGCGTTTGACTAGAGGTCCCGCCAAAACAATAGTAATTAAGACAGCATAGAGTAACTTCTTTAAGTAGTGAGGTAGACCAAGTTGAATAGCAATAGCTACAATTAAGTAATACATAATCGAACCTAAAGCCACCGAGATAATCCAGTTCTTGAAGGTTCGTTTACCAAAGATGGATTCACCAATGATGATGGATGATAAGCCGATAACTAAGGCACCAATACCCATCGAGTTATCAGCATTCAATTCATTTTGAGCAAACATAGCACCACCCATTGCGATTAAAGCGTTGGAGATGGCGAGTCCTAAGATAATCATAACCGTTGTATTAATACCTTGAGCTCTTGCCATATTTTGGTTCATGCCAGTTGTTCTAATTGACATGCCAATCTCGGTACCAAAGAACCAGTAAATAATGAATAAAACTACGATGACAATTATTAAGGAAGTAATAATACTATTTAAATAAGGGGAAGCAAAGATATGTAGGTATGAGAAGATGGTATTATTATCACCAACATAAACAACATTGGAATAACTTGCTCCTTTAGGCCAACCCATTAGCATCATATTGATGGAGAATAAGCCGGTCATGGTAATAATTCCTGATAAGAGTTTAGGAATTCTAAGTTTAGTATGTAAGATTCCTGTTATAGCTCCAGCTAGAAAACCACATAAAGTAGCAACTACGGTAGCTAAGAAAGGATTAACTCCTAAAACAATTAAAGCGACAGCCATAGTTCCACCTAAGGTAAAACTACCTTCAGCTGATAAATCTGCGAAATCTAATAAGCGGTAGGAGATGAAGATTCCTAAAGCCAATAAAGCATAGGGAAGTCCAATCGCCAGAGCATCAATAAAGACCCAGCCCATATTAACTTAAGCGATCGCGGATGGAACTAGGAAGCGTGAGTCCAATCTTGGTTAAAGCAGCCTCATTCACTGTGAGTTCGCAGTCTGCAAGTGATTGAGTTTGAACAGCCATAGTGGCTGGTGTTTTACCATTTTTAAGCATATCTACTAGCATAGTGGCAGTTTGTTGCCCTAAGCGGTAGTAGTCAATTCCTAATGTTATTGTTCCACCAGCAGTGACCATATTTGGTTCACCACAAACAACCGGGATTTTACTTTCATAAGCGACATTTGTTAAAGCTGGCATATTGGAAGCTAACGTATTATCTGTTGGAATATAAATAGCATCAATGCCCTTCGAAATAAGTTGTCTAGTTACTGAAGTAATTTCAGTGGCATCAGAAATAGTTGCGATAGTAGCATTTAAACCCATGGCTTTAATTTGGGCTTCGGCTAAATCGGCTTGGACTTTTGAATTTGTTTCACTAATTGTATAGACAATACCAATTGAAGTCGCATTTGGTAATAACTCTTTAATTAATTCAATTTGTTCTTTCACTGGGTTAATATCACTAGTTCCAGTAATATTACCACCAGGTGCTTCATTTGAGGCCACTAATTTAGCATCGACAGCATCGGTGACAGCGGTAAAAAGAATCTTACAATCTGAATTTTGGGATTTAGCAGCAGCTTGTAAGGCGACAGCGGCTGGAGTAGCAATCCCTAAAACAAATTCATTATCCCGCACTAAAGAACGTGACATCGTTGACATACTTGACTCATCAGCTTCTGGATTTTGGTAAGTGATAGTTATATTTTCACCATCCACGTAACCAGCACTAGCTAAGCCATCCACAAAGCCTTCTTTGGCTGAATCCAAAGCTCCGTGAGTTAGTAGTTGTAAGATACCAATCTTTGTTTTCTCTTCCTTTTGACTACAACTAGCCAAAGACATTGACGCGCAAACGAGCGACAAAGCTAAACCTAATTTTCTAAAAGTTTTCATATCCATTCCTCCAAACTTTTATTTTTCCAAAAAAAAGGTGTTACTACGCACTGTAATAACACGAGGAAGGATGAGAAAATTATTTCGTGTTATTACTATTATCGCAATAACACTATCTCTTTTTGGTCTTTACTTTTATCCGTTAGCAAACACCCAAGGTAGTAATCACGATACCGCTTGGAAAATAATAATAAAAGTAATAATAAAAGGAAGATTTGATTTTATTTAATAAGGTCTTGAACATAAATAAGCAATCTCCTTTCATTCGTGATAATTCAATTATAGTTTTTCTAGTTAGCAAAGCAAGCCTTATTTCCATGTAAGTGCTTTCAAGTTTTAGTCAGCAACTTTCGTGGCTTTGATTACTAAAAACATTGGAAATTCTTTTTTGGCTTGCATGATCATTTCACTGCGAACTCCCTTTTGTTCTTGCTTATAAGTGATGAGTTCATCAACTTTACTAATCATAAATCCAGCATTGGCTAAAGCGTTGATGTAAGACTTAAGTGGCCGGTGATAATGAATGGTTTCGGCACTTTCATTTTCACTTGGATTTTGTTTAATTTTAATCTCTGTATTTTCTAGGTATTTCCAAATAACTCTTTCTTGGCGTTTTTCTTTATCATTGAATTGCCAATCAGCGTATTGCGGAATTCTAAAGCAAGGATGCATCATGGTAATAATTAAAGATCCGCCTTTTTTAAGTAACTTATTACTGGCCTTAAGTAAAGGTGCCATTGGTGAGATATTTTGAATTGATAAAACGATAGTAGCGTAGTCATAGTAATTTTCCTTAAGGTCAAACTTCAGATTGCCATTATTAGAAAGCAGTTTAGTGCAATCAGCAGTCACATATGTGGGATTAGTAACACCTGGGCTTCTTTTCTTGGCCATTCTAATTAAGGTTGGTGAGATATCGATACCTAAAGTTTCACAACCGAGTGAAGCTAGAAGGCGACATAAAACACCTTGCCCACAAGCAATATCTACAACTTTTTTACCTTCTAAATCATGCTCTTTTTTACCACCCATTAAATCAATTAGGTTAGGGAAAATAACGAAGCGGTGGAATTCACTACCTTCTTCGCCGACTAAAGCATCATACCAGTTGGCAACTTTGTTCCAACGGAAAGAGTCATCAATTACTTTTTTCATATCGTTTATTTTACACTATTTACTGAACAAAATCATTAATTGTGCTAAAATTACTTTGTGGAGCGTGATACTCAATGAAACTTAAAAATAGTTTTTTCTTCACTTTTAGAGAAGCAAGCAAAGATGAAGATTCTCTTAGTGGACGTCTATTAACCCAAGCGGGTATGATTAAAAAGACTTCAGCCGGGGTTTATATGTATTTACCTTTAGGCTTTAAAGTCTTAGCTAATATGAATGAGATTATTCGCGAAGAAATGGTTAGGGCGGGCTCACAAGAAGTTTTGATGCCGGCTTTAGTTAACGAAGATGTTTATATTGCAAGTGGACGGCGGGCTGGATTCGGTCATGATATGTTCACTTTAAAAGATAGATTTAATAAAGCTTATGCTTTAGGCCCAACTCACGAGGAGTTGTTTGTTATGGCGGCTAAAATGAAAATTAAATCCTACAAGGATTTACCTTTTAATATCTTCCAAATGCAAACGAAATTTAGAGATGAACCACGCCCAAGATATGGCTTAATTAGAGTCAGAGAATTTGAGATGAAAGATGCTTATTCTTTTGATGCTGATTTAGCAGGGTTAGAGATTTCATACAGAAAGATGTATGATGCCTATGTTCGCATCTTTGATCGGATGGGATTTAACTATGCCATTGTGCGCGCTGATACTGGAGTTATGGGCGGACTTTTAAGCGAAGAGTTCCAGGCTTTAACTGGCATTGGTGAAGATACCATTGTTACTTGTGATTCTTGTAAGTATTCGGCTAACCTTGAGATTGCCGAATGTGTGAATGATGAACCAGTGAGTAATGAAAAACCTTTACCATTTGAAGAAGTGGCAACACCTAATGCTAAAACCATTCAAGAGGTTAGCGACTTCTTACACTTACCAAGCAGTAAGTTTGTTAAGACCTTAATTTATAAAATTGATGATAAATTCTATGCCTTATTATTAAGAGGCGATCGGGAAGTTAATGAAACTAAAGTTAAGAAGCTTTTAGGCGCTTTAGAAATTGAATTAGCCACACCAGAAGATGTGGTAAGAATTACAAAAGCCAAAGTCGGGTTTGCCGGTCCAGTTGGCTTAAGCATTCCGGTTATTATGGATAATCGGGTAGCAAATATGAAAAACTTTATTGTGGGTGCGAATAAAACTGATTGTCACCTTAAGAATGTCAATCTAAGTGATTTTAAAGTTTTTAATACAAGTGATATCTCCCAAATCAAAGAAGGCGACAAGTGCCCTCAATGTGGTGGGACGATTAAGTTCTCTAAAGGAATTGAAATTGGTAACACCTTTAAACTAGGGACTAAATACTCCCATGCTTTAGGTTTACAATTCTTAGATAAGAATGGTAAGTTACAAGATGTAGAAATGGGCTCATATGGAATTGGGGTTGGCCGTTGCTTATCAGCACTAGTTGAACAAAACCATGATGAGCGAGGCATTATTTGGCCAATGAGTGTTGCGCCTTATAAAGTGACTTTAGTCTTAATTAACTTGAAAGATGAAAAACAGGTTAGTGTTGCTAACCAAATCTATGATGAATTAATGAAAAAAGGTATTGAACCTTTATTTGATGATCGCGATGAGCGAGCGGGTGTTAAATTTAATGACTGTGACTTAATTGGAATTCCACTTAGAGTTACCATCGGTAAAGGTGTTACTGATGGTAATGTTGAATTTAAACATCGGAAAGATGAAAAAGCCATCGAAGTTCCTATTAAAGAAATTGTGGACTTTATTGTAAATGAATGTCAGAAATAAAAACGAGGCAGTGCCTCGTTTTGTTTTAGATGAAGTTGAAGATATTGATTATGGCTTGACCACTACTAGAGGAATCGTCACCAATAACCATTGATCTAAAAAACATAAAGAAGATAATCACAATGACTATCAAAGTAATGATATATGACCAAATTCTTTTAAGTTGTTCTTTTCGAACTTTCTTTGGGTCTTCAGGAGTTTTATTGACTTGGTATTGTTCTGTTTTCATTTCTTTTTATCACCTTACTCATTATACTCAATTCATTAGTTAAGTAGCAAGTAAAAAAATACACAAAACTTGAGATAAGTGTGTTATGATAATAAAGCATAAAGGTGGGAAGATTATGAACCAACAATATATTGATGAAAATAAAAAGGCTTTTGACAAAATAATTCAGGAGATGACTTTAGGCTTTAGAAACAACCAACCTAAGTATTTACCAAAACCTCAAACCACTGAAGAAGGGGAAGTCGTTGTTACTCGGCAAAAGAAGGGGAGAGTCCCACGGTATGGAGTCAAACTAACCCAAGATGGCGAAATTTATGTTTACAAGTATATGCGAGTAATTGAACAAATAATCGTTCAAACATATGAGATTGAAAAATATAAAGCCGAGAATGAGGCCAAAGACATTATGTGTTTATATATTCTCGAACATGTCTTTAATAACTGCAATATTCCTTTCGAAACACGCTATAATGAGATTATTTCAAGTGATACACGACAAGGTAAAATTAAGTTCTATGGCGCTATCTTCTTAATACTATTACTATTAGCGGCCATTATTATTTCAATTGTTTTAGGTAATCATGGCGCAGCTGCTTAAAGGGACAAGATAAATCTTGTTCCTTTTTTTATTCTTGAATTAGCTTTCTAAAGACTCTAAAATATTAACTAGAGGTGATTAGATGATTACCAAGGAAATAATTAATACTTACTTAGATACTGGTAGTAGAAGAATTGCTTATTTAATGGGTAATGAAAAGCAAATGGTTAGCTTACTTAAAAAACTCATCGATAATGGAATTGATCTTAGAAGTATCATTGAATCATCTGGTCAAAATGATGATTATAATGAGGAACAAAAAGAGGATATCTCTCTAGTTGATTATATTAACGAAAATCCTAGTCTTAGAAATGAGGTAACTGGCGAACAAAAAGATGAAGTCACTGCTTTTATTGAAAATAATCAAGATTTTCAAGAGGTTTCTCGGCTTTCGAGAAGTTGGGCAAACCTCCATTTTGCTGGTAATAAAAAAAGAGCAGATACCATCAATGGTGAACTTGATGGGTTGGAAATTAGTGACCAAAGAGAAATTGAAAAAAACACCCAAAAATTATTGAATAACCCAGATGTTCAAGTCATATATGAAGGTCAAATTCAGATTGATGATTTAGTGGCACGTTGGGATATCTTGGTCAAAACGGATGAGGGTTATGACGTTTATGAAGTTAAGGGTAGCAGTGTTAAATATGGACCAAATGAGACAGAATATCACGATTTTGTTAATGTTATAGACCCAGATACAGGTAAAAGCAAAGGGAAGAGCAAGTTTAGTAAGCATTTTTGTTACGATTTAGCTTTTCAATATTATGTGTATAATAGGGCAAAACTTCCAATTCGTTCATTAAATATGGTTATGCTTAATCAAGAGTTCATTCTAAATGAAAGCGAAATATCTTATCCGATAAAAGATCAATATCTGGATAAGTTATTCGTTATTTGTAAAGGTATAGATGTAGGTAGGAGTAAGAACACTCAAGAGATAGTGCCATTACTCGATTACATTAAAGATACTAAATATGAAAAAGATGGTTATCCTGTTGTGGATTCCGTCATCATTGATGTAAGGGGAGCTATCAATAGCAAAGAAATACCAGACCCCGAGATTTTATATGGACTTAGACAAGAACCTTTATATCAAGTATTAAATGATATTTGGGATGTTCCACTAGATCATATATATCGGCTTACTGCCTATGGTTTATCTGGGGGTTCATATCGCAAAAACATCAAACTAATTGAAGAAGGGGTTTATGCAATTTCTGATATCAAAAACTCAAGAGTAGAATGCGCCGGTAGTTCAATTTATGATTCATTTAAACTCGATATTAGTAAAGATGGCGTGGCTAAGAAATCTAATGCCAAAATGCAAATTCTCTATTCCAATGGGGATTGTAGCAAAAACACAACAGACTTCATTGAATTTACTAAAATGCGAGAATTATTTAAGCAAGATTATAGCGTTTATCCATTAATCTTCTTTGATTTTGAATCGATGAATTATCCACTTCCTTTAGTCGCTAATTCTTGGTCTTGGGAACAAGTCTGCACTCAGTATTCAATGCATATTTGTGAGAAGGGCTTTGATTTAGAAAAGCATAATTTTAAAGAAGGCAAGGGTGGAGGAATCACCCATTATGAATATATTGGTCATCCGATGGATGATGGCTATAAATCACCGGATTATCACTTGTTAGAGGTCTTAAAAGCTCAATTTGATGAGGCTCATGTCGATTATTCGGATGCTGGCAAGTTTAAATTAATTGTTTATAATAAGAATTTCGAATTTAGTCGTTTTAAAGAAATGGGTAAAAAATACCCTGAGTTTGCTCACCTTTGTGCAGTGTGTGATGCCAACATTGTTGATATGATAAATTTCTTTCAATTTGGGTATTGGTATCGGGGTGATTTTAAAGGAAGAACTTCCTTAAAAGTAACGCAACCAAGTATTACTAAAGACCCTTATTTTTTAAGATGGTATAAAAATTATACTTATGATATTTCGGAAACTCTAGACTATAGTAAAGGTTTAGTTCATAATGGTTCTATTGCTTTAGATGTTTACCAAAGCATGGTTCGGGCGAACTTCAAAGGTGAGATGGATCGAACTTTACACGATACACTCATCAAGGAACTTTTGCATTATTGTAAGATTGATTCCTGGGGCGAAGTTGTAATGTTTGATATAATAGCTAAGTTACTGGCTGAAGAGGAAAAGGGAACTCTGAAGTTGCCAGTAGATGAACTGAATATTCTTTGGAGGAAATAAAAATGAGTGAAGTTTTTGTTGAAAAAGTAGATATTAGAGTTAGTGATGTTGATATGTATAATCACTGGAAATTAAGTTCCATCTTTTCCTGTATTCAAGAAGCCTCTGGTCACCATATGAACACCATTAAAAGTGGTCGTGAAGACTTATTGGCGCATGGCCTTGCTTGGGTCGTGGCAAGAAGTAAAGTTGAGATGGTTCGCTATCCTGGTTTTGATGAACAAATTACCGTTAAAACTTGGGCTGCCAATCCAATCAAATTTCTCTATCCACGTTATACCATTTTAGAAGATGAACAAGGGGTAGAAATAGGTAAGGCTGTTGTGATTTGGAGTGTCATCGATTTGGGGACACATAAGTTGGTGACTGTCCCTAATGAATTAGTTAAGTTCTTTGACTTTGACCGTAATGCCTTAATCCCATTATCTTTTCCTGCTAAACTTGAATTTGAGGGTTTAGATTCTTCTTATTCTTATAAGATTGGTTTTACAGATATGGATGTTAATCAACATGTGAATAATGCTAAATATTTAGATTGGATTTGTAATGCTATTGATAATAAATACTTGAAAGATCATACTCCAAAAAGTATTCAAATCAACTACTTACATGAGACCCATATGGGTGAAATAATTAAAGTTGATTGGGCGATTAGTGACAATTGTTTAAAGGTCACTGGCTCAGATCAAAATGCTATTTCTTTTAATGCTTTATTAGAATTTTAGGAGGTAATTATGCTTGGTTTAATCGGTGCGATGGATGAAGAGATTATTAAAATCAGTGAAATAATGACCATAGAAAAAACCCAAGATATCGGTGGTTTATCATTTTTTGTTGGTAAAATAAATGCTACTCAAGTAGTCTTAGTTCGTTCTGGGATTGGTAAGGTGAATGCCGCCATTACTGCGACCATCTTAATCAATACTTTTAAGGTTGACCAAGTAATCAATATTGGGGTTTGTGGGGGAGTTTTACGTAACAGCAAACCATATGATATTATTGTTTCGAATAAACAAGGGTACAGCGATGTCGATGTCACTTCGTTTGGTTATGCCTTTGGTGAAGTTCCTCATTCACCCCGTTTATTTAGTAGTGACATTGTTATGAAAACAAAAATGATTGAATTAATCGAGTATTTCCATTATCCTTATAACGAGGGCGTGATTTTATCGGGCGATGCCTTTGTGACTAACCGTCCTGATTTCATGCGGATTATTGCTGATTCATTTAGTGAAGATGATGTGGTTGGTTGTGATATGGAAAGCACAAGTATTGCTCAAGTTTGTACAACCTTTAAAACACCATATTTAATTTTAAGAATGATTAGTGATTTAATAGGTGCGACCGATCAAATGGTTACCTATGAAAGTGTTGTTGAACAATCAAGCATTAGAATGGCTAAATTAATTGCAGCATACTGCAATAAGGAGTAAAGAATGAGTTCATTAAAAAAGATTAAAGAACCTAAAAAAGCTGAGCGTTTTGTTATCGCTCCTTTTTTCCAAAGAACAGTTGCAGCCATCATTGATTATGCTTTGTTCTATGGTTTTGTTTGGCTATTTGATCTTTTAATGGGTGATTTTATCCGAGGTTGGTTCAAACTAGCAGAAGATGGAAGCGTGACTAATAAAGCCAACGCAGTTAGTGTTGTCATCGTAGCCTTATTGGCTTCTTTACTTGTTTATTACGTTCCAACCTTATTCTTTAAACATGGGAAAACCGTTGGGAAAAAGATTTTCAAAATCAAAGTTATTTCTAAAGATGGTAAACCTTGCTCTAATTTTAAGACTTTCTATCGTGTAGTTTTGGGTTTCTATGGGATTGAATATGTCACTTGTATCTTTATGTCTGGTATTCCATTTTTCATGGTAGTCTCATATTTCTTTGCTTTTATTAACAAGTATCATCAAGCTTTTCATGATTTGGTTTCGGGAACAATGGTGGTTAGCGATGAGAAGCAAGCGATTATTCTTAAAGAAAAAGAAGTTATTGATAAGAGCGAACAGACAAAAGCTGTCAATGTGCGCATAAAATAAAAAATATTGAAAAAAAACGCTAGATGCGTTAAGATAATAAAGCGCATATATGGACCATTAGCTCAGCTTGGTAGAGCAACTGACTCTTAATCAGTGGGTCGCGGGTTCGAATCCCTCATGGTCCACCATTATACGAAAGAACACAGGGTACGTGCTTCCTGTGTTTTTTTATTGTGATTATTGCCTAAATCGGTTAAAATAAAACAATGTGTAAATTGAGGTGATTTTATGTACCACAAGATTTATGAGGCTATTGCCTCCGCACCTGTCATCACTATTTTTAGGCATCAAAAACCAGATGGTGATGCTTATGGGTCGCAAATGGGATTAAAAGAACTTATTTTAGATAATTTTCCAAATAAGACAGTCTATGTTTTAGGTGAACAAAATAACCATTGGGGGAAGTTACTCGGCTTAATGGATGAAGATATTAGCGCTGATGTTATTGCTTCTTCCTTAGCCATTGTTTTAGATGTGGGTGATAAACCGAGAGTGGATGACCCACGTTGTTTTATGGCTAAAAACATCATTAAGATTGACCACCATATCTTTACCGAAGATTTTGGTGGGTTGGAACTCATTCAAACAAGTTTTATTGCTACTGCAGAAATCTTAACCGAATGGGCAATTCAAAATAAATTAGAGATTAGTAAAACTGCAGCCACTGCATTGTATTGTGGTTTAGTTATGGATTCAGGGCGTTTTCAATATCAAAATACGACACCGGATACTTTTAGACGAGCTGCTGTTTTGCTTGATACTGGCGTTGATATGACATCTTTATATAATTATGTTTATGAAGTTAGTGAAACTGATGTCCGTTATACGGGTTACTGTAGATTGAATTATCAAACGACACCTCATGGTGTGGCCTATGTTTTCATTACCAAAGATATTCGCAAACAATTTGGAATTGGGGAGAATCAAGGGGCAGGATCAGTCAATGCTTTAGCTAATATCAAAGATATTAATATGCATGTTTTCTTTGTAGAAAAAGATGATGGGACAATTAAAATCGAATTTAGATCAAAACAATTTTCAGTTAATGGGGTTGCAGTTAAATATGGTGGAGGTGGCCATAAATTGGCCTCTGGTGCCATCGTTAAAAGTTGGGATGAAGCTCAATTAGTTTTAAATGACTTAGATAAAGTCTGTGAGGATGAATTAAGTGCCTTATAAATACTATTCACAATTTGAAGTGGCCAGACGGGCCATTTTCAAGGCTAGTAAAGCAGTGCTGGAGATTTATAAAACTCCGGATTTTGGAGTGCAAATGAAAAGTGATCACTCACCAGTAACTAAGGCTGATTTATTATCAAACAAGATTATCGTGGATTATTTAAAAGAAACTTACCCTGATTATGGTTATCTCAGTGAAGAATTCGCTGATGATTTATCGAGACTTAACAAGGATTTTGTTTGGATTATCGATCCAATTGATGGGACTAAAGATTTCATCAAGAGGAATGATCAATTTGCAATTAATATCGCATTGGCGTACAAAGGCGAGATTGTTTTAGGCTTAATTATGGTGCCAGCAAAGCACGAACTTTATTATGCTTTTAAAGGAACTCATGCTTATCTTGAGCTTAACAATGAAGTAATTCAAATTCATACTTCTAAAAGAAGAAAGAACCTAATTGCGATTGAATCCAATGAGCATTACACCGACTTAGATAAAGATTATCTCGAAAAACACAATATAAAAGAGATTAAACGGTGCGGAAGTGCTTATAAGGGCTGCTTAATTGCGAGAGGAGTAGCAGATTTACAAATTAAAATTGGGGGTAGCAGTAAAGAATGGGATAGCGCTCCAATTGATATTATTGTGACTACGGCAGGTGGGAGTTTTACCCGACCTAATGGTGAAAGATATACATATAATAAAAAAGATGTGTATAATCATAGTGGATATTTAATTATGAATCGGAACCACGCCGGAATGTGGCTAAAGTAGGTGATTGCATGTACGGAATATATCCTGCCAAGTTATTTGGAAGAGTCGCAGCCTTTGTTTTAGATTGCATCATCATTTTTGTGACTTTGGTTGCATTTGAAAACTTAGTTATGTCCAAAATCTCAAATAAAGTTTGGGATTACGATAATTTAATGAAACAATATGAGCAATATCAAATCGACTATGGGATCGCTTATTATGATGAAGATGGTAATTATGTCAGTGTCAGTGATGTTTCTGATGAAACTTGGGATGCTTTTAAGAGCAATACCGATATTCAAAAAATTGCTGCCAAGATTTCTTATGTTGGCATGATTGATATTTCAGTTGATTTGTTCGTTGGTGAACTCATCGCTTTCTTAATCTTCCCAATTATTTTTAAAGATGGTAGGACACTGGGTTTAAAGATGATGCATATGGGTTTAATTGGTACATCTAATGGGTTAAGAGTTAAGTTTTGGCAAGTTTTAGCCAGATTTCTCGTTGGTCTCTATGCTGTTGAAAGCGTCTTAACAGTTGGTTTATTTTACTTAATTGGTCCTTTTGGATTAGTTATCGTCCTTGCTTCAACTATTCTAATGTTTGCGACCAAGAAGCACTTGGCTTTGCATGATATTATCGCTGGGACCCAAGTGGTGGATTTAGAAAGAACGATTATTTATGATAATCCAGGTGAAAGAGAAGCGCATGCAGCTGAATATGCCAAAGAAAAAGAGCACGAAGAGGAAAAGCGGCGCCAAAATGCCATGAAGTATTCCCAAAATAG
>JAQUTO010000093.1 GCA_028694305.1 Bacilli bacterium | reverse complement strand
GATGTGGTTGGCTTAGTTTCCCAACCGGATCGACCAGTTGGACGCAAAAAAGAAATTTTACCAACTCCAACTAAAAAGCTGGCTTTGGAAAATGAGATTCCAGTTTTTCAACCAGAGCATATTAAAGATGATTATGAAACAATTAAGACTTGGAATCCAGATTTAATTATTACTTGTGCTTATGGACAAATTATTCCCCAAGGCCTATTAGATTTACCGCGCTTTGGTTGCATTAATGTCCACGCTTCTTTGTTACCAAAACTAAGAGGTGGTGCTCCGATTCATCGTGCAATTATGAACGATGATTTTGAGACGGGTATTACCATTATTGATATGGTGGCAAAGATGGATGCAGGTAAAATGTATACTCAATCCACTTTACCAATTGTCGATAATGACAATCTTGAGTCGTTATCGGATAAACTCAGCGATTTAGGCGCTTTAATTTTGTCACGATTCTTACCTGATTATTTAGCAGGCACAGTTGAAGGTATTGAACAAGATGAAGCCGAAGTAACTTTTGGTTACAATATCAAACCTGAAGAAGAAAGAATTGATTGGAATTTACCTTCGCGGGCAGTTTTCAATCATATTCGAGCCTTAGACCCTCATCCTGGTGCTTATACTACCTTAAATGGCCAACATTTAAAGGTATATAGAACTCAAATTGAAACCCATAAAGGTGATGAACCAGCCGGAACTATTCTTGATATAAAAGATGGAATCCTAGTGAAAACTAAGGACGGAGCCTTGAAGTTAGAAGAAGTTCAATTAGAGGGAAAACGTAAAATGACTGCTCAAGAACTAGTTAATGGCTTGGGTAAGTCCTTGTTAAAAGAACAACTCATTTAGGAGAAATTATGACAATAGACCAATCGAAAATTCGTAACTTTTCAATCATCGCTCATATTGATCACGGTAAGTCAACTTTGGCTGACCGGATTTTGGAGTTGACCGGAGCCGTTGAAAAACGCTCAATGAAAGAACAAATTCTCGATAATATGGATCTGGAAAGAGAAAGAGGAATTACCATTAAACTCAACTCAGTTCAAATCAAATATAATGCCTTAGATGGAGAAACTTACTACTTCAACTTAATTGATACACCGGGGCATGTGGACTTTTCTTATGAAGTATCGCGAAGTCTGGCTGCTTGTGAAGGCGCCGTTCTAGTCGTTGATGCTACTCAAGGAGTAGAAGCCCAAACCTTAGCAAATCTCTATTTAGCGGTTGATAACAATTTGGAAGTAATTCCAGTCATCAACAAGATTGATTTACCTAGTGCCTCACCGAAGATGGTCATTGAGGAATTACATAACATTGGGATTGATGCTTCAAATGCGCCTCAAATATCAGCCAAAACTGGTCTAAATGTCCAAGCTGTTTTGGAAGCGGTTGTTAAAGACATTCCAGCTCCATCGGGTGATAGAAATAAACCATTACAAGCTTTAATATTTGACTCTTTTTATGACTCATATCGAGGCATAGTTATTTCGATTTGTGTTAAAGAAGGTTGCGTTAAACTAAAAGATCAAATTAAACTAATGGCTACTGGTGCTGTTTATGAAGTGGCAGAATTAGGAATTAGAACACCAAAAGAGCAAAAAACCGATATTCTTGAAGCGGGCGAAGTGGGTTGGTTAGCAGCCACCATTAAGAATGTTAAAGATGTCCATGTTGGTGATACAATTACGTTACTTAACAATCCAGCTAACGAGCCTTTGGCTGGTTATCGGAGAATGATGCCAATGGTTTATTGTGGCTTGTTCCCTGTAGATAATGACGATTACAATGCTTTAAGAGAAGCTCTAGACAAATTATCACTTAATGATGCTTCGTTGCTCTACGTGCCTGAAACCTCACAAGCCTTAGGTTTTGGCTTTAGATGTGGCTTCTTGGGCCTACTCCATATGGATGTAATTCAAGAAAGACTTGAAAGAGAATATAATTTGAACTTAATTTGCACGGCGCCATCTGTCGTTTATCATATTTATAAAACTAATGGAACAATGGAGGAGTTGGATAATCCGGCTGCTTTACCAGATCCAGTTTATATTGATCATATTGAAGAACCTTATGTTCGAGCATCGATAATGACTCCTAAAGACTATGTTGGAGATTTGATGAAACTTTGCCAAGATAAACGGGGCACATACAAGGACTTAACTTATGTTGATGAGACAAGAATGATTTTAAGTTACGAAATCCCATTAGCTGAGATTATTTTTGATTTCTTTGATAAACTTAAGTCTTGTTCAAAAGGCTATGCCTCTTTAGATTATGAAATGTCCGGTTATAAGAAATCGAATCTAGTCAAGTTAGATATCTTATTAAACGGTGATTCAATTGATGCTTTAGCAACCATTGTCCATAAAGAAGAAGCTTTTGATATGGGCCAACGCTTAACATCGCGCCTTAAGAAAATCATTCCACGGCAACAATTCGAAGTACCAGTTCAAGCTGCCATTGGTGGAAAAGTCATTGCTAGAACAAATATCAAGGCAGTTAGAAAAGATGTTTTGGCTAAGTGCTATGGCGGTGATATTACCCGTAAAAAGAAACTTTTAGAAAAGCAAAAAGAAGGTAAAAAGCGGATGAAAGCCATTGGAACTGTAGAAGTTCCACAAGAGGCTTTTATGGCTGTTTTATCGGTAGATGATGACGATTAAAACTACTAATCAATTAAATTAGTAGTTTTTTAGTTAGAAAAATATAGATTATATCTATATTTATGGTATAATAAAATCGAGGTGAGAGTATGGCTAATAATCGTTTTGATAAAATGTATACAGATATTGAATATCTATCCAAGAAAGAAGTTGCTGAACAACTCGGCAATAATATGGCCGACAACATTTGGCGTCAAGTGACTGATTACCGTGAGAAGTATCGGTTTTCACTTGATATTAAACGTTTTAATCATATTCCTTTTAGTATTGTTCTAACACCTTATATTATGGGTATTAGCAATGAGGCCGAACGTCAAATGGTCAAGTTTTCTGCCCAATTTGAAAAGTATAAAAATCGGCAAGCAATCTCTGAAACCAAATCTTTAGATCAATTTAAACATGAAGTCATCAAGGAAGATTTATTTGTGATGTCCATGCAAAAAGATTATAAGATTGGTGAAAAAGATATTGAAATCTTAATGGATGACAATAATTTGCAACTGAAGAATACGCCATTGTATGGCTTTTATAATGCTCATCGTTATTTAGTCGATCATCCAAACCTACCAATCGATAAGAACTTATTTAAAGATTTATTGTCCAAACTTTTGGGGAGTGATTTAACTGATCCTAGTCAAATATATCGGACTCAAAATAATATTGCTGAGTCGGCTGACTATCTGGCAATTCCAGAATTAATGAATCAGTTTTTTGATTATTATAATGCTGGTTTCTCACTTTCGCCATTTATCGTAGCCTCAATTTTATTCATTGATCTTATGTATATTCAACCATTCCAAAACTTCAATGAAGAAATTGCTACTTTATTATTTATGAAAGTCCTACAACAAGCTGGTTATGGGGCGTCCTCATATTATCTTTCTATCGGTGAATTTATTTTGCAAAAGCATGGTGAGTTTATCACTCAATTTGAAGAAATTAAACATAGTGGTGACATGACTTATGGCGTGGTCTTCTTATCAAGACTTGCTTATGATGCCATTGAATGGCGTTGTAAAGCCTT
>JAQUTO010000005.1 GCA_028694305.1 Bacilli bacterium | reverse complement strand
CTTTAATATGCTCTGGTTGAAAAACTGGAATCTCATTTTCCAAAGCCAGCTTTTTAGTTGGAGTTGGTAAAATTTCTTTTTTGCGTCCAACTGGTCGATCCGGTTGGGAAACTAAGCCAACCACATCATAGCCCAAATCAATAACGGCTTGAAATACTGGAACAGCAAATTCTGGCGTTCCCATTAAAACTATTCGGCAACTGTCTCTTCTTTTCATAATATCCCTCTCCTTAACGTAAGCATTCTATACATAATAACTCTAAACCCAAATGACGTTCGATTTGACCAGTCATTATTTGATAGTCTAACAAACCTAAGCGTTCAATTAAGTATAATACATCAGCTTGACTAACACCATATAATTGATTTTGCACCATTTGAACTCGATAAGGGTTTGTTACATTCAAAATCTCGCCTATTTCCGAAGTTGAAACTGCACAATCAGATAAGTATTTAACTTGATACATAAAGTGGAATTGTCCAGCTAAAAGCGAAATCAAGGAAGATGGTTCATATTTTTGAATAAATAAGTCATTAATTGTATTCAAAGCCACATCACTTTGTTGATGAATTAAAGCATCAGCAATCTTAAAGAAATTATCTTCTAAGGGCACTGCCACTAGATTTTTCACATCTTCGTAACTAATATTTGAAGAATAAGTGCCAAGTTTATCCAATTCATTAATAATTAAGGTCAAATCATGCCCTGTTCTCTCCAAGAAAAGAGTTAAAGCATCATCACTCATGGTATAACCTCGATTGACTAATAGTCTTTTAACTGCGACTGGCCAGTCATTTTTACCAATATCAGCAATGGTTTCTAAGGTTACATTCTTCAGAAAGTTAGAGATTAACTCACTCTTTTTAAAGACACCCTTTTTAGCCTGGTTTTCTTGTATAACTAATTCAAAAATGAAGTAAACTTCATTAGTGCTTCTCATAAAAGCCAATAAACTTTCTAGGTCACTAACTTCCTCTTCTTTATAATCCATTAAAAAAGTCGGATTTGTGATTTCGATGACTTTTTTACCACCTAAACCTTGGATTTTAGCATCGGCAATAATGGTCGAGATTGGAGTTTCACCATAAGCATAAGAAACCACATTAAAATCATTAACTTCACCGACAAGGGAAGTTATGATTTTAGCACTTCTTTTTTTAATTGAAGCCGGTTGGCTCCCCATAACAATATAGTTCATATATTCACCTGCTAAATTATATCATATTATGATACTTTTTTCAGTAATATTACCCAATTTGGAATAGATTCGATAACCACACTTCCTTGATAATCAGTTCGATAGTATGGTATTTGGAGGTGATAGAGATTAGCAAGTACTTCTAGACTTGGGTGACCATAGTGATTATTCTTACCTACACTTAGAATTACCAGTCCGGGCTGATAATACTCTAAAAAGGCATAACTTGATGATGTTTTTGCACCATGATGACCAGCTTTTAAAACATCGACGTCTAAAGATGGATTATCGATGATTAGTTGCTGTTCAACTACGCTAGAAGCATCGCCCATAAATAAGAAGGAACGATCCATTAACTCAAAATGAATTACTGAACTATTATCGTTCTCATTATCATAGGTATTGCGGTTGAGATTAGTTAGAATAGTCTTACCAAAAGTCAATGAAGACCAACTATTCCCATGCAACTCATTAGTCACCGTAAAATGTTCCTTTAATGATGGTAAAGCCCCACAATGATCAAAGTCTTCATGGCTTAGAATTACATAATCCAGTTTTTTAACCCCCAGGGCTTTCAAATACGGGATGATTCGACTAGTTGCATAATCGGTTGTTTGACTTCCACCCGTATCAATCAAGATGTTGTAACTATTATATGGTAAACGCACTAACGCGCAGTCCCCTTGATTAACATTTATATATGTGACACTGCAGTTATTAGATAAGTAGGGTTCATAATATTTGTAAGTTAGTAATATCAATAAATAAACTCCAACGCCAATACAGCGTTTCTTTATCTTTAAATCATAGTTATAAAGGAAGTAATAATAACTTAAATAGTAAATAACAGTAAAAACAATAGTTGGTTTCCCCATTATCAGAATAATTGAATGGTTAATACTCCACTCCAATACTTGGTTGAAGCCTAAGACGAAAGGTAAGAAAACCACTTCCAGAAAGTTGAAGAAGCAAACCAGGATTGAGACTAAATAGAATACCGGTATAAACAATGCATAAACCGCATTATAAATTGGAGCCACTAGGTTTAGTTCATAGTTGAGATATAACAAAATCGGAATAAAACCGAGATAAGTCAAAAGTGGAACTAGATAAACTTGATGAATCTTCTTTTTGAACTTGACCCGAGTAATGAGATAAAGATTGAAGTTAATTAAGAAAGTCATAAGAAACGAAAAAGAATAAATGTTTAATGGATTGATAATTAAACAACAAAAAGCCGCGATGAATAAGAAATCGTAGTTATTGTAACTATTATCTAGATATTCTTGGTTGATACATCTTAATAAGAGCATAATAAAGGCCCTTAAGGCTGGAACTGAGAAATCCAATAAATACAAGTAAGGAATCAGCAGTATTAAGATGACCCATTTATGTTTAATGAAACGACTAGTTAAACGTTCTAAAACCAAATATAGAATATTAAAATGAAAGCCCGAAACTACAAATAATTGTAATACGGCTAAAGTCTTTAATTCACCGTATAATTCCAAACTATCTGTTTTATCGCCAAAAACTAATAAACGAATGAACTGAGCAACTGGCGCGCTCAAGTTTCCTGTACAACATTGAATGATTACCTCTCGATAGTTAGTTGATGCGCTTTTAATCTCGTAATCATCAATAAAAAGGATATATTTAATCCCTTGTTTCCAAAGAAAATCCTTATAATCAGATACTAGAGGTGTACCAGAATTATCCATTTCAACAAGTTTCCCTTTAACCGTTAAAACGCACTTGCTATCACCGCAATAATTATCATAACTAATAAAACGATTACCAGAGCCATCCTTCAGATAAACATAGTTATCGTAAATCTTAGTTACGCGAACTGTCCCACTATAACTAGTATCAGTGAATGTTTTAATTCTAGGCATGATTAAAAAGCCCACACCAAAACAAATAATGAGGGCAATAATAATCTTTTTATTCTGATTTTTATAGATAAAAACAATAATGGGTATAATTAAAAAGCCTAAATACCAAAGTTTAGGTGTTAATAAACCCAAGATAAAGCATAATAAACAATAAAAAAGAATTAAAGTCATTCAAGGGTAATATAATCGCGAATCTTAATAAAAGTCCCACTGCCGATACCATCAACCTTCATGATATCTTCAATTTTCTTAAAGCTACCATTACTGCTTCGATATTTAGTAATGGCACTTGCTAATGATGGTCCAATGGAAGGCAAAGTATCCAAGTCTTCTTCACTAGCACTATTGATAGAGACTTTTTTAGCCTCGCTCTTAAGTGGAATATATAAGGTTTTCTCTGTTCCATCGATAATGTAATCAACATTATAACAACTGCTATCCGCCGTTTCTAATACTCCCCCGGCCTTCTCCAGTAAATCGCCAAGTGTTAGATAAAGCGTAATCATATATGTCCCCGGAGTGTTCACAGCCCCACTTATCGCAATTGAGACCAGAGAAATACTGCTACTCGATGAGGAACTTGAGTTAACAGAAGTCACTGAAGAAACCACACTTGTGGAATTTAAACTCGAGAGATCTCTTAAGCGAATGTTCTCTAACTTCCCCATCCCAAATAAATACATAATAGTTAATAAAACTATACCCAGCACTATCTTCATCTTAATCACCTCAAAAGATACATAGTGCAACTATTAGATTTTTCCTAAAAAAAGAAACCAAATTAATGGTTTCTATTTAATATCTAAGATTTCAACGTCATAAGGCTTCTTGACTTTAATGGTAACAACATCACCTTTTGAATGACCCATTAAAGCAATAGCAATTGGAGCCTCATTTGAGATTTTTCCTTTAGTTGGGTTAGCCTCGACTGGTCCAACAATGGTATAAACTGCTTTTTCATTATCAGATTTATCTAAAATTGTGACTGTTGATGCTAAGTGAACGATTGTTTTACTCTTTTTCGATGCTTCAATAATTTCTGCGTTAGCAATAATATGTTCGACCTCATTGATTCGCGATTCAACTTGAGATTGCCGATTTCTAGCAGCATCATAGTCTGCGTTTTCAGATAAGTCACCCTGGGCCCGCGCATCTTTTAATTCATCAATAACTTTTTGACGCTCAACATTCTTTAAATTGTCGAGTTCATCTTGAAGTTGTTGTAAGCCTTCTTTTGTTAATAGTATTTTAGCCATTTTATTCACCTCACGGTCTTATTGATTATACCATACTAGCCATTTATTATGCTAGATATTTTAGAAGAGATAATATCGATAACAATCGGGTTTTGACCACCCCATGGAATAATGATATCAGCAAACTTCTTAGTTGGTTCCACAAATTGAATATGCATTGGTCGAACCGTCGCTAAATATTGACTGATAATTGATTCAACTGTTCTCTTCCGTTCATCCACATCTCTTCTAAGTCTTCTGATAAAACGAATATCATCGGGCGTATCAACAAATATTTTAATATCGCACAAATCCCGAATGGCAGGTTCTACAAAAGTTAAAATACCTTCAAGAATGATAACATCAACTGGTTTAATAACTTCAGTTTTATCGCTGCGATTATGGATTGAGTAATCATAAATAGGTTTTTCAATGCTTTTACCTGATTTGAGTTTTTCTAAGTCTGATTGAAGTAATTTTAAATCAAAAGAGTCAGGATGGTCATAGTTTATTTGAGATCTTTCTTCATAAGTCATCCCACTATGTTGATGATAATAGTCATCGAGTCTAATCATGGCAATAGATTCGGATTTATTCTTAGCAAACAAACGTTCTGCTACTGAGGTTTTGCCACTTGCACTACCACCAGCAATTCCAATAATGACACATCCCATAAGTTACTCCTTTTCCTGAACTTTGATCGTTCCATTCTGATTTTCTTCCATAAAACTACCTAAAACTTCTTCAACCATGTCCCATTCTTCATCGCTTTCAATGGGATAAAGATGCCCATCATCATCAAAAATAGATGCATAAGTATCGCCCTTTGGATTAGCCGGATTGCAATACACCACGTATTTACGTTTGAGACGTTCATCTTCGAAAGTAAAAAGAATCTTCATGGTAATTTCATTACCTTGTTCATCACTTACATAGAGAACATCATCATCCATTTTTTTGACCTCCCTTTAAATCAAGATAAGTCTGTAAGATAACGACTGCCGCCATTTTATCCACAACAGCTTTGCGTTTCTTCCGCGAAACATCAGCCTCTAATAACGTCCTAGTTACTTGAACAGTGGTGAGTCGTTCATCAATGAATTCAATCTTAACATTCGAATTATCTTTTAATTCACTGGCTAATTCTTGAACTCTAAGTGCACTTTCACTAACATCACCATTCATGTGTAATGGTAAACCCATCACCACAGTTTTAATCTCATATTTACGAATTAGGTTGTCCAGATGTTCTATGACGGCTTCAAAATCATCTTCTTTATAGCGAAAAGTCTCAATTCCTTGAGCAATTATTCCCAAAGAGTCCGAGAGGGCTATTCCTATTGTTCTTGAACCAACATCTAATCCTAATATTCTCATTTATTACCTCACACTAATTTTGTTTTAACAAAATCTAAAGTAGCATCGGCTTTAGTGACATCCTTACCACCTGCTTGAGCAAAGTCAGGACGACCGCCACCGCCACCACCAACGATTTTGGCAGCTTCTTTAATAACGTTACCCGCTAATAATCCATTGGCGACTGCTTGTTTAGAACTTGCAGCTGCTAATGACACTCTATCAACATCGACATTACAAATAAAGATAAAATATTCATTTAAGGATGATTTTAAATCATCAATCAAATATTGCAGCATATCTTTATCATATTTTTCAACTTTTGCTACGATTGTCTCAATTCCTTTAACATTTTTCTTAGTTGCTAATAAATCTTTAGCAACTTGATTAACCATTTGTTTCTTTAAGTTAGCAAGTTGACTTTGTAACTCATTATTTCGTTCAGTATAAGTCGCTAAACGATCCTTAATCTCATTATAAGACAAGGCCCCTAATGACTTACCAACTGAATCAAGAATGGCTTCTCTTTGTTTCATAGCATGATAAGCATTGATACTAGTCGTCCCTTCAATTCTTCTAACACCCGAAGAAATACTTTCTTCAGAAAGAATTACGAACGAGCCGATATCACGGGTATTATTGACATGGCAACCACCACAGAATTCAATGGACCAATTGCCAAAATTGACAACTCGGACAATATCGCCATATTTTTCTGAGAATAAGGCAATCGCGCCACTCTTTTTAGCTTCAGCAATTGGCATATTCCGAATATCCGCTACTAAAGCCTCATCAATCTTTTTATTAACTAATTCTTCTACTTGAAGAATTTGTTCTGGTGTCATTTTTTCAAAGTGCGTAAAGTCAAATCTAAAACGTTCACTGTCAACATAAGAGCCAGCTTGCGCAACATGGTTACCGAGAATTTCTCGTAAAGCTTCATCAAGTAAGTGAACGCTGGAGTGATTACGAGTTGTTCTTCTCCGCTTCTCCATATCAACGACTAATTCAAATTCATCGCCAACATGAATGGTCTCACCTTGTGGGTCCACAAAGTGTAAGTTTTGTTTACTAGGGGCATGTTGAACATCAACTACGTTAAATTCATCACTGGTATTCTTAATAATACCTTGATCAGCCACTTGGCCGCCACTTTCAGCATAGAAAGTTGTTTTATCAAAAACTAAAGCACCAGAATCCTTGAGTTCTTTAACTCGCACTCCATCTTTAAAGATAGCAATAACTTTGGCTTTAATAGGAGTTGGGTCATAACTAAATTCTGATTTCTCAACAAAATCCAATAAGTCTTTTGATTGACGGTTCATAGATTGAGCTTTACTCATAGCATTTCTAGCTCTTTCTTTTTGAGCCTCCATCTCCACATCGAATTCTGCCCGATTAACACTAAAACCTTTTTCTTTAGCCATTTCTTCCGTTAATTCATATGGGAAGCCATAGGTATCATAAAGTTTAAAAGCATCTTTACCAGAGATTTCTTTACCTTTAGTGTCTTGAAGAACTGCCAATAACATTTGTTCTCCGGAAGCCAAAGTCTTCTCAAATTTTTCTTCTTCAATCTTCACTAGTTTTGCAACATAGTCAATCTTGCCAGTTAAATATGGATAGAAATCCTGCATATTCTTAACAACTACACTAACGAGTTTATATAGGAATGGTTCCGTAAGGCCTAATTGTTTACCATAACGGACTGCTCTTCTTAAAACTCTTCTTAAAACATAGCCTCTGCCTTCATTAGAAAACTGGGCTCCATCTGCAATGGCAAATGTACAAGTTCTAATATGGTCAGCAATAACTCTAAAGGCCCGTTTATTCTCTTTTTTATCATAGGATTTTCCACACATCTTTTCAGTGGCATGGATAATCGGTAAGAATAAGTCAGTATCAAAGTTGGTCTCGCCATCTTGTAAGATACAAACAATTCTTTCTAATCCTGCCCCAGTATCAATATTTTTATGTGGTAATTCTGGATAATCGCTTCGTTTCATTCCTAATTTAGCATTATATTGAGAAAAAACAATATTCCATAATTCGATGTAACGATTATTATCAATATCATCACGGATTAATTCTGGACCCCGTTTATCGTAACCTGGGCCTCGATCAAAATAGATTTCGGTATTTGGGCCACATGGTCCTTCTCCAATCTCCCAGAAGTTCTCTTCACTTTCAACGATATGCGTAGGATCCACTCCTAAACTAATCCAAAGCTTTTTGGTTTCTTGATCAGTTGGGTGAACAGTAAAATACAAGTCATTGACATCAAAATCAAACCATTTTGGTGAGGTTAAAAGTTCATAACCCCAAGTAACAGCTTCTTTTCTAAAGTAGTCACCAATGGAAAAGTTACCCAGCATTTCAAAGAAAGTGTGGTGTCTAGAAGTATAGCCAACATTTTCAATATCATTAGTTCTAAGTGACTTTTGGACATTCACGATTCGATGTGATTTAGGTTGTTCGGTGCCATCAAAATACTTTTTTAAGGCAGCAACACCCGCATTTATCCAAAGTAAAGTAGGATCATTAGCTGGAATTAAGGATGCCCCTTCCTCCACCATATGACCTTTTTCTTTAAAGAAATTTAACCAGAGATTGCGAACTTCATTTGAGCTTAGTTTTTTCATAAAGAACACCTCCAAACACAAAAAAACGTTCCATTCTAGGAACGAGTTATCGCGGTACCATCCTAGTTCATAACCAAGTTATGCCCTTAATTACCTTAACGCGGTCAACGTTGCTTTTTAAGCACTCTCTAAAGTGGCCCAATATTTCTTAGGAGATTTTTGCACCAACCAAATCCTCGCTAAACAAAAGAAACATCTTCTCTTTATCTTCGATTTCTTAATAATTATACCATAAACAAACTATATTTCAATTGCTAATTACGAGTTTAGAACTTGTTCAATCCGCTCTTTTAACGAGGTCTTTCTATCCCGGATTTCTTCGCGGCGAACTGCTTTCTTTAAAGTATTTAAATCACCCAAAAGTACCAAAGATTCTTTGGCCCTCGAAATACCAGTATAAATTAACTTACGGCGGAGCATAAAACCATATTCGGGTAGAATTGGCATAATCACATATTTATACTCATTTCCCTGAGATTTATGAACGCTCATGCAATAAGCATGTGATATATTCACAAAATTAGCTTGTTTATAGGTCACTTCATTACCATCAAATTCAATTACAAGCGTAGTTGATTCTGGTTGCAAAGGATTATGAATAATTTCTTTGAGTTCACCTATATCACCATTGTAAACATCATCATTTGGTTGGTTTTTAAGTTGCAATATCTTATCATGAACTCGATAAGTAATTGTTCCTATCTGAATTTCATCTTTGAAATCAGTTTTAGGATTAAAATAATCGCGAATGACTCGATTTAGTTCTGTTATTCCTGCAACACCATCATATTTAGGCGCCAGAACTTGAATATCCATTTGGTCTAATCCTTGTGAAACAGCTTGACTTACTAGTTGTAACACAGCATCTTTGGCCTCAATATTTGTACAAGTATAAAAAGCGACATCGCTTTTATGAAGATTATTCTCATTTAATGTACTCTTCCTTACATCTTGGCAAAGTGGGATTATCCCCGAGTCTTCTTTTTGACGATGAATAGTTTTTAGTTCAGTCTTAGCAATCTCAGTAACTTGCAACAAATCTCTTAAAGCATCTCCCGGTGAAACTGGTGGTAATTGTTGCTCATCCCCAATTAATAGTATTTTCTTAAACCCTTGAGTCGCATCTAATAAATGGTAGAAAAGTTGGCAATCAACCATTGAGAACTCATCTACAATCAAAAAGTCTCCTGTGACTGGGTTTCCCGCATTAATTGAAAAGTAGTTGGTTTCTAAGTCCCAACCCAACAAACGATGAATTGTTTGAGCGCTATGGTCGGCTAATTCGCCAATTCTTTTAGCGGCTCTCCCCGTTGGAGCACAGATTTCTATCCGATTATTATTGAAAAGGCTAGAATAAATCCGAATTATCGCATTAACTACAGTTGTTTTGCCAGTTCCAGGACCACCAGTAATAATTGATAAGCCACTATTTAAGCACATAATAATTGCTTGTTTTTGATCTTCAGAATAACTAATACCAGAACTTGCTTCGATATTCTTAATTTCATCTAAAATAACGCCTTTAGGTACAGTGTAGGAATAAGATGTAATAAAATGCTTCAAATACTGAGCAATTTTTGTCTCGGCTTCATACAAACTTCTTGGAAATATTCTGCTCTCTTCTTGAACAATCAGCCCATCACTGATGGCTTGGTTAAGAGCCTCAATAAATTCATCATTAGTTAAATCAGTAAGTGGCATAAAATTCCTAATACTTCTATTAGGTGAACAGATTAAATTATAAATATTATGAGCATCGGTATATGTATCTTGTGAATCATAGCAACTTTTTAAAGCGAATTTATAGATTAAAGCCTCTAAACGTCTTACATCCCGTTCATTAATCCCTTTGGAACGCGCATAATTATCAACAACTCCCAGATTTACTCCATCAATATCTTCAATAATTTGATAAGGATTGTTCTCAACTATTTCATAGAGTCTCTCGCCATAAACGGCTTGCATCTTTAGTAATGTTAATGTATCAAACCCTGCATTAACAAAAAAAGCCAAATTCTCATTGAGATTATTTTGTCTCTTTATTCCGTTACTAACAATAATTTTTAACTCTGGCTTGATATCAACAGTATCTAAAACACTAGAATCGTTCTTAATCTTATTTAAACAATCTTCGCCTAAAGTATCGACAATTATCGCAGCGGCTTTCACGCCAACCCCAGGAAATAAGGAAGAAGATAAGAACTTAACAATAGCAGTGTCAGAATTGGGAAGAATTTTCTCATAATGACTAACTTTAAATTGATGACCATAGGTTGGATGATCAACATAAACACCATAAAAATGATATAAATCAGTGGTATTTTCAGGCTTGATATTCCCGGTTATGACAATAACTTCGTTCTTCTTTTGATCAAGTTTAACCCTGGCAATTAGATAAGTCTTAGATGAATTAAAGTAGATTATATTCTTGATAGAACCAGTTAAACACTCTTCGTTATTTACTTGAGTCAATGGTTCCACCTCCTAAACATATATCACCTTGGTAAAAGACACAGATCTGCCCTGGTGTAATAGCTTTAACCTTATTTAAACAATGAACTTTTACTGTTGTTTCATCCATAAAATAAGCTTCAATCTCGCAATCTTTTTGCCGATAACGAAATTTAGCACACATTTTTGTTGGTACTAGAGGTTTTGGGCCATTAATCCAATTTACATCTTTGACTATTACTTCAGAATCATATAAGACCGCATCATCACCTTGGGCCACATAAAGAATCCTTTTATCAATATCTTTTTTAAAAACAAACCAAGACCCAGATTCATGGTCTTTAATTCCGCCGATTCCAAGTCCCCTTCTTTGGCCTAATGTATAATACATAACACCAATATGGTGACCAATTACTTGACCACTTTTATAATCAACAATATCTCCCGGTTGAGCCGGAATATAGTTTTGTAAAAACTTTCTAAAATCCCTTTCACCAATGAAGCAAATACCAGTTGAATCCTTCTTGCTTTCAACCGAAGAAAGTCCCAATTTATGGGCTATTTCTCTGACTTCAGGTTTGGTTATATCTGAGAGTGGAAACCAGGTTTTTGATAACTGTTCACTCGTTAATAAAGCCAAAAAATAGGACTGATCCTTGTTTAAATCCTTAGCTTTATATAAGACATTTTTACCATCTTCATGACTCACTTTTGCATAATGTCCAGTTGCAATATAGTCGACATTATGCTCCATTGCAAATTTCAAAAAAGCATCAAATTTAATGTATTTATTACATAAAACATCGGGATTAGGAGTTCTTCCCTTTTGATATTCTTGCACAAAATAGCTGAAAACATTATCCCAATATTCTTTGATAAAATCGACTCGATAAAGAGGAATCCCAAGTTTATCTGCGACAGCCTTTGCATCTTGATAATCTTGTTCTTGAGGACAAACTGGACCAACATTATTATTACCTAAAATATCATTATTAGCTAAAGAATCCCAATTGCGCATAAAACCAGCAATGACTTCATGTCCTTGACTCTTTAATAAGTATGCTGCGACAGCACTATCGACGCCACCACTTAGTCCAATCATTATTTTTGCCATTAATAATCCTCACTCGTTAATTATACCTTATTTATAAGCAAAAAAAAAGACCTGGCAACGAGCTATTCTTGCTAGTAAACTAGCTACATTGGCCGCTGAGGTGCTTGACTGCTGTGTTCGGGATGGGAACAGGTATTTCCACCTCGCTATAGTCACCAGATCTTTTTTTAGAGAAATGATAAATTTCTCAAAACTGAATATATTTTTATTGTTTCTTTCGATTTCGATTAGGTTGTTCTTTTAAATGATTCTTGTTGCGTATGACTTTTAAAATATAAAATATAAAGATAAGTCCTCGACCTATTAGTATTGCTCAGCTAAATACATTGCTGCACTTACACCTGCAACCTATCAACCTTGTAACCTACAAGGGGTCTTACTTCTTGCGAATGGGAATTCTAATCTTAGAGTTGGTTTCGTGCTTAGATGCTTTCAGCATTTATCCATTCCATACATAGTTACCCAGCTGTGCCATTGGCATGACAACTGGTGCGCCAGAGGTATGTCCATCCCGGTCCTCTCGTACTAAGGACAGATCTCTTCAAAATTCCTACGCCCACGACAGATAGGGACCAAACTGTCTCACGACGTTTTGAACCCAGCTCACGTATCACTTTAATGGGCGAACGGCCCAACCCTTGGAACCTGCTCCAGCTCCAGGATGTGATGAGCCGACATCGAGGTGCCAAACTCCCCCGTCGATGTGAACTCTTGGGAGGAATCAGCCTGTTATCCCCAGGGTAGCTTTTGTCCGATAAGCGACGGCCCTTCCACGCGGCACCGCCTGATCACTAAACCCGACTTTCGTCCCTGCTCGGCTTGTAAGCCTCGCAGTCAAGCACTCTTCTGCTTTTACGCTCGACGTATGATTTCCAACCATACTGAGAGTACCTTTGGGCGCCTCCGTTACTCTTTAGGAGGCGACCGCCCCAGTCAAACTACCCGCCTAACACTGTCCCATACCACGTGTGTAATATTGGTTAGAACAGCAGATTGACAAGAGTGGTATCCCAACAACGACTCCATTATGACCAAAGTCATAATATCAAAGTCTCCCACCTATCCTGTGCATGACAATCCGATGTTCAATATTAAGTTATAGTAAAGCTCCATGGGGTCTTTCCGTCTAGTCGCGGGTAACCTGCATCTTCACAGGTAATAAGATTTCACCGAGTTTGTTGTCGAGACAGCGCCCAGATTATTATACCTTTCGTGCGCGTCAGAACTTACCTGACAAGGAATTTCGCTACCTTAGGACCGTTATAGTTACGGCCGCCGTTCACTGGGGCTTCGGTTCCGAGCTTCGCTTGCGCTAACAAGTCTCCTTAACCTTCCAGCACTGGGCAGGCATCACCTCATATACATCGTCTTACGACTTAGCATAAAGCTGTGTTTTTGTTAAACAGTTACCTGGGCCTCTTCACTGCGACTCTATTGCTAGAGCTCCCCTTATCGCTAACTTACGGGGTTATTTTGCAGAGTTCCTTAACAACACTTCTCTCGCTCACCTTAGGATTCTCTCCTTGACCACGTGTGTTCGTTCTCGGTACAGGTCTTATATAGTTAAGCTAGAAACTTTTCTTGAGAGCTGGCGTCACTGACTTCGCTACTTGCCGAAGCGTTTGCTACTCGTCACGTCTTCGCATTGATACTGGGATTTGCCACAGCATCTGCTACCTCGCTTGAACCGACACTTCCAATCGTCGGATCAATTAGCCTTCTCTGTCATTCCATCGCCTATACAAGAGTACAGGAATATCTACCTGTTGTCCATCGACTACGCCTTTCGGCCTCGCCTTAGGTCCTGACTTACTCTGGGTGGACGAACCTTCCCCAGAAAACCTTAGTCAAACGGTGTGTGGGATTCTCACCCACATTCGTTACTTACACCGGCATTCTCACTTCTATATCGTCCAGCGCTCCTCACGGTGCACCTTCAGCCAATATAGGACGCTCCCCTACCATTCCTTAGAATTCTAAGCTTCGGTATTATGCTTAGCCCCGGTAAATCTTCGGCGCAAAGATACTCGACTAGTGAGCTGTTACGCACTCTTTAAATGATAGCTGCTTCTGAGCTAACATCCTAGTTGTTTGAGCGTCTTCACATCCTTTAACACTTAGCATAAATTTTGGGACCTTAGCTGTAGATCAGGGCTGTTTCCCTTTTGACCACGGAACTTATCTCTCGTAGTCTGACTCCTGGGTATGTGATGTTGACATTCGGAGTTTGATTGGGTTCAGTATCCTCTGAGAGGACCATTACACATTCAGTGCTCTACCTTCAACATACTTTACTCCCAAGGCTAGCCCTAAAGCTATTTCGGGGAGAACCAGCTATCTCCAAACTCGATTGGAATTTCACCCCTAGTCATAATTCATCCACGGTCTTTTCAACGAACGTTGGTTCGGTCCTCCATAGGATTTTACTCCTACTTCAACCTGATCATGACTAGATCGTCTGGTTTCGGGTCTATTTCATCGTACTATAATTGCGCCCTGTTAAGACTCGCTTTCGCTACGGCTCCGTGTCTCCCACTTAACCTTGCACGACAAAATAACTCGCCGGTTCATTCTTCAATAGGCACGCCATCAGGCTTTAACGCCCTCTGACTTATTGTAAGCATGCAGTTTCAGGTTCTATTTCACTCCCCTCCCGGGGTTCTTTTCAACTTTCCTTCACAGTACTGGTTCACTATCGGTCACTAATTAGTATTTAGCCTTACGCAGTGGTCTGCGTGGATTCCGACAAGGTTTCACGTGCCTCGCCGTACTCAGGATACCACTAGCCAACAATTGTTTTCGTATACAGGGCTATCACCTTCTATGGCTTACCTTTCCAGGTAATTCTACTAACGCATGTTGTACATGTTGTGGTCCTACAACCCCGAATCAAATTCGGTTTGGGCTCCTCCCTTTTCGCTCGCCGCTACTAGGGGAATCGATCTCTCTTTCTTTTCCTTCAGCTACTAAGATGTTTCAATCCACTGAGTTTTCTTCTCTATACCTATGTATTCAGTATAGGATGAATGGAAGTGACTCCATTCGGGTTTCCCCATTCGGATATCTCCGGATCAAAGCTTATTTCCAGCTCCCCGAAGCTTATCGCAGGTAAACGCGTCCTTCTTCTTTTTTTAGTGCCAAGTCATCCTCTGCATGCCCTTACTAACTTTTCTTCACACATATTTTTTGGTCTTACTTTTGAATCTTTAAAAGTTTGCTAGAAAAATCTCTTTTTCTCGCGTCTTTTCTTAGAAAGAACATGATTTAATTTTTTGTAAAATTAATAAAAATATATCCAGTTTTCAAAAATCTATCATCTGAGTAATGCTAAATTACTCAAAACTAAACAGAATTACCTAACTACTTATCAACCTCGAATTAGATTCTGAGACAGTCAATTGCTGTCTCTCTTTCTCCATAGAAAGGAGGTGATCCATCCCCACGTTCCCGTAGGGATACCTTGTTACGACTTAACCCCAATCATTAGTCCTACCTTGGGCAAGCGACTCCTTACGGTTATCTACTTGACTTCGGGTATTACCAACTCTCATGGTTTGACGGGCGGTGTGTACAAACCCCGGGAACGTATTCACCGTGACGTTGCTGATTCACGATTACTAGCGATTCCAGCTTCATGAAGTCGAGTTGCAGACTTCAATCCGAACTGAGAACGATTTTTTGAGGTTTGCTTAATCTCGCGATCTTGCATCTCTTTGTATCGTCCATTGTAGCACGTGTGTAGCCCAGGTCATAAAGGGCATGATGATTTGACGTCATCCCCACCTTCCTCCGATTTACACCGGCAGTCTCTCTAGAGTCCCCAACTTAATGATGGTAACTAAAGACGAGGGTTGCGCTCGTTGTTGGACTTAACCAAACATCTCACGACACGAGCTGACGACAACCATGCACCACCTGTCTCGACCATAACTATCCCACTATCTCTAGTGTCTTGCGTCGGATGTCAAGACCTGGTAAGGTTCTTCGCGTTGCGTCGAATTAAACCACATGCTCCACCGCTTGTGCGGGGTCCCGTCAATTCCTTTAAGTTTCATTCTTGCGAACGTACTTCTCAGGCGGAGTACTTAATGCGTTAACTTCAGCACAGAATTTCTCCTATACTTAGTACTCATAGTTTACGGCGTGGACTACTAGGGTATCTAATCCTATTTGCTCCCCACGCTTTCGTGACTGAGCGTCAGTTATAAGCCAGTTAGTCGCCTTCGCCACTGATGTTCCTCCATATATCTACGCATTTTACCGCTACACATGGAATTCCACTAACCTCTCTTACACTCTAGCTTTGTAGTTTCTAAGGCTAACAGTCGTTGAGCAACTGTATTTAACCCCAGACTTACAAAACCGCCTACTCACTCTTTACGCCCAATAATTCCGGATAACGCTTGTCACCTACGTATTACCGCGGCTGCTGGCACGTAGTTAGCCGTGACTTTCTGGTGGAGTACCGTCACTTAAGAAACATTTCCTTTTCTTAACGTTCTTTCCCCACAACAGAAGTTTACAATCCGAAGACCTTCATCCTTCACGCGGCGTTGCTCGATCAGGGTTTCCCCCATTGTCGAAAATTCCTTACTGCTGCCTCCCGTAGGAGTCTGGGCCGTGTCTCAGTCCCAATGTGGCCGATCGCCCTCTCAGGCCGGCTATGTATCATAATCTTGGTGGGCCATTACCTCACCAACTAACTAATACACCATAGGCTCATCTCTATGCGACGCATACGCGTCTTTGTTTCTTTCGGGATGCCCCTAATATATATGCGGTATTAGCCAGAGTTTCCCCTGGGTATTCCCCACATAAAGGCAGATTACCTATGTATTACTCACCCGTCCGCGACTGATGTATTGCTACACCCGTCTCACTTACATGTATTAAGCACGCCGCCAGCGTTCATCCTGAGCCAGGATCGAACTCTCTTTAAATTATTTGTGTATGCATAGCATACTAAGTTAAATTTTGTTTTTCCTAACTCGATATTGTTGATAAATATTGACGTTATATAATTCTGTTCAGTTTTCAAAAATCTAGCACGCGCAAAATGTTTGTGCGCTTTTTAATAATACCATCGTGGACCGGTGGTGTCAAGCGCTTTCGCATATTTTTCTCGATTATGTTTGTCACTGTTTTAGCAGTGCTTTTTCGAGCGTGCACGATTATATTATACTTATATTTTTGCTTAGTCAATAATTTTTCTCAATTTTTGCAAAAAAAAGTTTTTAACCCCACTTTTTCTGGTCAAAAACTTGTTAGTGTCAATTCTATATAATCAAAGATTATATTATTTCATTAGAATCTAGAGTGATGGTGGTTGGCCCTACTAGGTCGGCTTTGATCTCCATCATCGCCCCAAAGACCCCATTTTCAACTTTTAGGCCACTTTTTAGGAGTTCATTAACGAAAGTCGCATAATAACGCTCTGCTATCTCGTATTTACAGGCCTCAGTAAAGCTCGGTCTTCTGCCGTTTTTACAATTAGCGTATAAGGTAAACTGGGAGATGGACAATATTGAGCCTTTAACATCTTGGATACTGAGGTTCATTTTGCCGTTTTCATCATCAAAAATCCTTATATTTAGTATCTTATTTATTAAAGGAGTTATTTCTGCCCCGGTATCAGAGTTAGAAAAGCCCACCAAAAGGAGTAAGCCATTTTCACATTTACC
>JAQUTO010000092.1 GCA_028694305.1 Bacilli bacterium | reverse complement strand
TTAAATAGCGTGGAAGCTATCTTAAAACATCTTGGCGAGGAAGATAGTAAAGAATTTATTCGATTATTTCATAAGATCTATGGAATTAGCGATAAATAAATAAAAGCAGTGAGAACTGCTTTTTATACCAAGATATATCTTTCACTAAAAGATTTTACTAAAAGAGAAAGGAAGTATTATATGTTTAAATTATTAAAGAACTTGAGAAGTAAAGATGTGGTGGCCTTAATTGTAGCGCTCGGCTTTATTGTCATTCAAGTTTGGTTGGATTTAACGATTCCAGACTATATGTCAGAAGTCACCAAATTAGTCCAAACAGAGGGCAGTTCAATGCACGAGATAATCATTGCGGGAGTTAAGATGTTAGCCTGCGCACTTGGCAGCTTAGTAGCAGCAGTGATTGTGGCAATTTTGGCTTCCAAAGCTGGAACTAGTTTCAGTGCTCATGTGCGGGAAAGAGTTTTTAATCAAGTTCAAAGTTTTTCGTTAGAAGAAATGGCTGATTTTTCAACCTCCAGTTTGATAACTAGAACGACTAATGATATTACTCAAATTCAAAACTTTGTAGTTATGGGTTTCCAAGTATTAGTTAAAGCCCCAATTATGGCAGTCTGGGCTATGATTAAAATTGTGGATAAAAGTTGGCAATGGTCAATTGCAACCGGTGTTGCAGTTGGAATATTAGCCGTTATTGTGATTATCTGTATTTGTATTGCAGTACCAAAGTATAATCAAATCCAAAAATTAACTGATAACCTCAATCGAGTAACAAGAGAGAACCTAACAGGAATTAAGGTAGTCAGAGCCTATAACGCTGAAAATTATCAAGAAGAAAAATTTGAGAAGTGTAATAAAGATGTAACCGATGCAAATACTGTTGCCAATCGAGCCTTGGCTTTTATGACACCGGCCATTCAAGCGACAATGAACGGCTTAACGTTAGCTATTTATTGGATTGGAGCAGGACTTATTAGTGCTGCACTCATCGCTGAAAGACTCAATCTTTTCTCAAACATGGTGGTTTTCACATCCTATGCCATTCAAGTTGTCATGGCCTTCATGATGTTAGTTATGGCTTTTATCATGTTACCAAGAGCCTTTGTCTCGGCAAAGAGAATTAACGAAGTCTTAGATACCAAAATATCTATTAAAGATGGAGCAGGCGTAACTAATGATAGTGGCAAAGGAGAAATTGAATTTAATGATGTTTCTTTTGCCTATCCAGATGCTAAAGATTGCATAGTTAAGAATATAAGTTTTACTGCTAAACCAGGCGAAATAGTTGCTTTTATTGGAGCGACTGGTTGTGGTAAGAGCACTATCATAAATCTAATCCCGCGTTTCTTTGATATTAGCAAGAGTGAAATTAAGATTGATGGGGTTAATATTCAAGATTATAAATTGAATGAATTAAGAAACAAGATAGGTTATGTCTCACAAAAGACCGTCTTATTCAAGGGCACCATTAGAAGTAATGTTGCTTTAGGTGATAATGGGCATAAAGAAGAGTTAAATTCTCATGTTGAAGAAGCTGTTAAGATTTCGCAAGCTAGTGAGTTCGTGACTAAGTTAGAAGGTGGCTATGATGGCTATGTTGCCCAAACCGGTTCTAACCTTTCTGGGGGCCAAAAACAGCGGGTCTCAATTGCAAGGGCCATTTGTCGTAAACCTGAAATCTTTATTTTTGATGATTCTTTCTCAGCCCTAGATTATAAAACAGATCGTCAAGTGCGAGATAATATCAAGCAACAATGTCAAGGTGTTACAACCTTAATTGTGGCACAAAGAATTGGCACCATTCGTGAAGCCGATCAAATCATTGTTTTAGAAAATGGCCAAATTGTCGGTAAGGGTAAGCATCAAGACTTGATGAAGACTTGTGAAGTCTATCAACAGATTGCTTTATCTCAACTTTCAAAGGAGGAATTAGCATGAGTAACAACGGAAAACAAACTGGTGCAATCGGAGGGGGACCTCAACCAGGAAGTGGAGTAGAAAAACCAAAGAATCTTAGTAAAACCCTCAAGCGAATTCTCGATTATAGTAATAAGTACTTACCAATTATTATTGTGGCTTTTGCTTGTGCAATTGCAGCTACAATCTTAATGCTATTAGGACCAAGTAGATTATCAGACTTAACTAACATCATTAAAGATGGTTTGACTGGTTCAATCGATATGGACTCAATTGTTAGTATTGCTTCAATGTTAGTGATCTTCTATGCCTTAAGTTGGATTTTGAACTGTGTTCAAGGTTGGATACTTGCAACTACAACTCAAAAGATTTCCTATTCCATGAGAAAAGATATTTCACGAAAGATTAATCGGATTCCAATGTCCTATTATAGTAAAGTTTCTACAGGCGACATTCTTTCTAGGGTAACTAATGATGTTGATACCATTGGTCAATCTTTGAATAACAGTTTGGGAACTTTGGTTTCCTCAATTACTTTACTCATTGGTTCCTTAATCATTATGTTTATTACCAATTGGTTGATTGCCATTACTGCGATTGCTGCATCTTTGATTGGTTTTATCTTAATGCTAATTATTATGTCAAAGTCACAAAAGTATTTCGATATTCAACAAGCAGCCATCGGTGATATTAATGGTCAAGTTGAAGAAGTTTATTCGGGTCATATCGTGATTAAAGCCTATAACGATGAAGAGCATGTCAAAAAAGAGTTTAATCAAATGAATGATACCTTAGAAGGTAGTGCATTTAAGGCCCAAAGTTTCTCGGGTTTAATGATGCCAATCATGTCCTTCATTGGTAACTTTAGTTATGTCGCTGTTTGTGTGGTTGGTGCCATATTGGCGATGCAAGGTTATATTTCTTTCGGTGTAATTGTTGCTTTTATGTTATATGTTAGATATTTCACTCAACCATTATCCCAAATAGCGCAATCATTCCAATCTTTACAATCTGCCGCTGCGGCGGGGGAGAGAGTCTTTGACTTTCTAGATGTTCAAGAAATGGAAGATGAATCAAATAAAACTTTAGTCTTAGATAAAGCTGTTGGTACAGTTGATTTCAACCATGTTAAGTTTGGCTATGAAGATTCTAAAGAATTAGTAATTAAAGATTTCTCTGCCAAAGTTAAACCTGGCCAAAAGATTGCTATTGTCGGACCAACTGGAGCAGGTAAAACTACACTGGTAAATCTATTAATGAGATTCTATGAAATTAATGCGGGATCCATCAGTATTGATGGCGTGAATATTGCGGATTTAAAACGAGAAAATGTTCACTCTCAGTTCTGCATGGTTTTACAAGATACTTGGCTCTTTGAAGGCACAGTCAAAGAGAACCTCATCTATTGTCAAACAGGTGTGCCGGATTCTAAACTAGCAGAGGCTTGTGAGGCTGTTGGGATTAGCCATTATATTTCTACGCTGCCAAAAGGTTATGACACGGTCTTGTCAGATAATATGTCTTTATCAGCAGGGCAGAAACAACAGTTAACAATAGCCCGGGCTATGATTGCTGATAAACCAATGTTAATTTTGGATGAAGCAACAAGTTCAGTTGATACTAGAACTGAATTAAAGATTCAAAATGCCATGGATCAATTAATGGCGAATCGAACTTCCTTTGTTATTGCTCACCGTTTATCCACCATCAAAAATTCTGATTTAATTTTAGTATTAAAAGATGGCGATGTTATTGAAAGCGGAACTCACGAGCAACTGCTCAAAGCCAAAGGTTTTTATAGCGAACTTTATAACAGTCAGTTTGCTAATTAGAAGGTATTAC
>JAQUTO010000091.1 GCA_028694305.1 Bacilli bacterium | reverse complement strand
GAAGTCGAATTTATCTGACTCAATATGGTCATGTTGATACCAAGTTGCGTGAGATAACAGCTTCGTTTAAAGAAGTTTTCGGTCAACCAGATTTAGATAGTCAAAAACCAGTTAAGGCTAACCAAGAAGCTTTAGGTAGAAAAGAGGGAGTTCCTCAACTTGATTTTGATTTTGAACAATTATATAAAGGTTTACAAGAATATCAAATATCCAGGAAGCTTATTACCCCAACGATTGCAAATGAGATTAGGGTATTAGCCAATGCTTATAACATCAGTGTTTATGATATGCGGCGTATCTTATGTGTTTGTATTACTTCTAATAATGAAATCAGTCTAACTAAATTGGAAAAAAAATGCCGGGATTATGCGACCTTGAATCCAAGCCCAAGTCTTAACAATGTCGTGCCTCAACTTAGTCAAAGTGGCAACGATAACTTAGATGCGAAACTGGAAACAATGAGTCGGATGACTCCACTAGAATATCTAACCCTAAAGTACAATGGGCGTGTTCCATTAAGAGTAGATGTTGAACTAATTACTGATTTACAAACTTCCACTGGATTAACTAATGGGGTAATGAATGTTTTATTAGATTATGCCTTATTTAAGAATGATAATCGCTTGGTTAAGAAATATTTAGAGCGTTTAGCGGGTAGTTTAGTGCGTTCTAATATCACTGATCCTTATGATGCGATGGTCTTTCTAAATGGCAATAAACCAAAAGCCACTCCACAAACCAAAAAGCAGAGCACAACGGCCAGTGGTAATAGCGAGGATGCCAAAGCTGATTTAGATTTTATTAATTCTTTAAAGGCTGGTGATAAATAATGAACTTAAAAGATTATCAATCACAAAGTCAAAAGAAAGTCGCTCAAGAATTAAAAAAGATTGATTTAGAAAAAGCCAAACAAGTGGCTAAAGCTAAAATACTGAAGAATTCTTACTGTGTTCAGTTTATTGCTGATAATCAAGTTTCTGAACGGGAACTAATGACCCATCTAGGGGAGTTTTTGACGGTAGTAGATGAAGGTGAAACCAATATTGCTTGCACTAAAGAACATTGTGTTAAGGGTGGTAATGGTTATCACGTGGGATTAAGAAGAAGAGGTTTAGATATCGAATTATACTATTATGCTTGTGCCTTTAGAGAAAACCTCGATTACTACGCAGCCCACTATCTTTACCATGATTTCCCTGATGAATGGTTGTTGGCTAAGATTAATGATATCAAAGTCAATAATTATCGGCATGAACTCATTAAGGGATTTAAAGAGGTCTTAACTAGTAAAAGTAAGAGCCTTTATATCTATGGTGAGATTGGTTTAGGTAAATCTTTCACAGTGGCGGCCTTTTGTAATAAATATATAGAATTACATCCAGACTGCTCAGTGGCTTACTTAAATACGCGAAAATTAGTGAATGACTTACGAGATCTTTTGTTTAATAAAGCAAATGAAGAAGTTCAAAACATTTTACAAAAGCTCAAGGACATTCCAGTTTTAGTCTTTGATGATTTCGGCAGTGAAAAGATTACTGAATGGAGTAAAGAAGATGTGGTTTATAACTTGGTTTCTGAAAGACAGCAACAAGGTTTAATTACTATCTTCACCTCAGATTTCTCACTGGCTGAATTAGCCCAGTTATATGGTAAGAAAGATGATTTAAAGAATCGGCGTTTGTTTAGTTTATTAAAGAACTATACTCAAGAAATTGAACTCATTGGAGTTCAAACCAAATAGGAGGTTTATTATGGAGAGAATTGCAGTCTTAACATCTGGTGGCGATGCCCCAGGTATGAATGCAGCCATCCGAGCTGTAGTCCGGGCGGCTTTAATTGAAGAAATTATTCCTTTTGTCGTTTTTGAAGGTTATAAAGGCTTATTTGAAGACAACATTCAAATGGTTGATCGGAGTTTTGTTAGTGAATGTATTAACCGGGGTGGAACCATTATTGGAACTGCTAGACTCCCACAATTTGTCAATGATGATGTTCAAAAGAAGTGTGCTGATAACCTCAAAGACAAAGGGATTACCAACCTCGTAGTTATTGGTGGAGATGGTTCTTATCGAGGAGCTTTAGGGCTTTCTAGATTTGGCATTAGAGTAATTTGTCTACCTGGCACCATTGATAATGATGCTCCAGGAACTGATTATACAATTGGTTTTGATACTGCTCTTAATACCATCGTGGAAGCTATTGATAGATTAAGAGATACTTCAAATTCCCACCAACGTTGTTCTATCATTGAAGTCATGGGTCGCCATTGTGGTGATTTAGCTGTTCATGCTGGTATTGCAACTGGAGCAGAGTTAATTCTTTCCAGTGAAAGAGTTATGACTAAAGAAAATATTTTAGATGAACTATTCAACGCTAAGGCTAGTGGCAAACGCCATGAACTAGTCGTGGTTAGTGAAAACCTATTTGATGTTAATAAATTAGCAGAAGAAATTGAAGAAAAAGTGGGCATGGAAACACGGGCCACAGTTTTAGGTCATATCCAAAGAGGTGGACGTCCTTCTGGTAAGGATCGGGTTTTAGCTTCCTTAATGGGAGCTCGTGCCATTGATGCTTTGAAGATGGATTTCGATTCCTGTTGTGTTGGTATGGTCAATAACCAAGTTGTGGTACAAGATTTAAAAACTTGCCTAGACGTGGTTAGAATGCCAGATTTAGGAATGTATACAGATTCAGAGAGGTTAAAGTAATGTTTACAAAGAAAACTAAAATTATTGCAACTATCGGACCAGTCTCCGAGAGCAAGGAAGTAGTTATTAAGTTTATCAAGGCAGGCATGAATATTGCTCGTCTGAACTTTTCCCATGGGAGTCAAGCGACCCACTTAGTTAAAATAAATATGTTGCATTCTTTACAAAAAGAAGGCTATAACATTGCGATTATGTTAGATACAAAAGGTCCAGAGATTCGTAGTGGAGAATTTAATGGTGGCCAAGCCACTTTTACCAAAGGTAAAAAGGTGGCAATTTATATGTCACCAATCTTAGGTGATAACACTAAGTTTTCTGTTTCATTTCCAGATTTAATTAAAGATGTTAAAGCCAATGATATCTTGCGTTTTGATGATGGCAAGATTTCTTTTAAAGTTTTAGAGAAAGACAGGAAAGAAAACTGTCTTATTTGTCGGACTATGAATAATCATACAATGGCCAATCGTCGGGGTTGCGCAGTGCCGGGTGTCAAACTTAGTATGCCATTTATGTCGAAACAAGATGAAAGTGATTTACGTTTTGGCGCTAAGAATCAAGTTGATTATATTGCGGCTTCCTTTGTGAGAAAAGCCAAAGATATTCAAGAGATTAGAGCAATCTTAAAACAAGAAAAACATGAAGAAATCCAAATCATAGCTAAAATTGAATGCCAAGAAGGTGTTGATAATCTAACTGAAATTATTAAAGCCAGTGATGGCGTAATGGTAGCTAGAGGAGACTTAGGCGTTGGACTTCCTGCCGAGGATGTTCCAGTTGTTCAAAGAATGATTGTTGAAGCTTGTGCCACTCAAGGGAAACCTGTTATTGTTGCAACTCATATGTTAGATTCAATGCAACATAATCCTTCTCCGACTAGAGCAGAAGTTAGCGATGTTGCTAATGCTATTTATGAAGCTTGTGATTCTATTATGCTTTCTGGTGAATCAGCCTCGGGTGATTTCCCAGTTGAAAGCGTTGAAATGGAAGAAAGAATTGCCACTAGAATAGAAAGTACTTTGAATACTCATGATTTGATTGAATGGGCTTATTCAAAGTCGAGTCAAGTTCATGA
>JAQUTO010000090.1 GCA_028694305.1 Bacilli bacterium | reverse complement strand
TAATCGTGGCTGATATTATGTTATAATATCTAAGTGAGGTGTTACTAATGTATCTACTGGTAGAAACTTGGGTTATAGTTGTCCCGATTGTCGCAGTCATTTTAATTGGCGGCGGTATCGCTTTATATGTCTTTTGGGGTAAAGGCAAGCATCTAGATAATGAGATCTTAGAAGTTGAGAATCATTTAGGGCAGATTAATGCTTTACCAATTAAAGAAAAATTAGCAAAACTCGAAGTTATTGGCAAAAATAACGTTGTTTTTAACTCGGTTTATGAAGAATATCAAAATTTACAAAAAGAGAGCGAAAGTTATTACCAGTTAGAAATTGTGCCTGATATTGAAAAGGCCAGAGCCGAACTCAAGAACAAAAAGTATGAGAATACTGTGACAGCTTTAAAGGGTCTCCAAGATAAAGTTAGCACCTATGAAACAAAGATTAATAAGATTGATCAACGCTTAAATGAAGTTTTAAAAGATGATATTTCAACTCGTTCTTATGAAACAACGGTCCGGGAAAAGTTTAAACAATATCATGATTTATACCTTTCAATGGAAGATGATGTTAGTGTTTATAAGGAAGAATTAGAGAATCGGGAGAAACTCATTCAAGATAAATTTGCTGGTTATGATGAAAACTTGAGAAGAGGGCATTTTGATGATGCTAATGATGAGTTGCATGACATTGAAAAGATGACTGCTGATGCAACTGCTTACTTAAATGATACACATCAAGCTATCGTGATGATTACTAAGGAATTACCACGTAAACTCAATGAAACTATCACTATGTTTAATGAAATGAAGGATCAATATCCTTTATACCATATTGCTGTTGGTACTAATGTTACCAAGATTAAGGACTCAATTTCACAATTAGCAGAGCGGCTTAGAATGTTTGATGCCGCTAATATCAACGACAGTATTCAAGCAACTAATACTGAAATCGATGAATTAAGAGACAAACTAGAAAATGAGCGTGAGAGTCGAATTGAATATGAAGAAAAGCATGATACTTGCTGTGATAAAGAATCTGATATTGAAAAATCTCACAATAAATACATGCGGGAAGTCAGTCATCTCTCAACCATTTATAAAATTGATGATAAATTAAAAGCCAAATCTAACCAAGTTAGAAGTGATGTTCAAAAACTTTCGATTATTCGGAAGAGTTTGGAGAGTTTAGAATGTGGCAATCAACCATATTCACTAAGAGTAGTAAAGATTAGAGAAATGGCAACGCAAATCGATGCTGTCGGTAAGTCCATTGATGAATATAAAAAGGGTATCGAAGAGTTGAAGAGTGATGCTGAGAATGCTTATCAACTTGTCTATGATAGTTCCTACCAACTTAAGAATGCTGAATTAGACTTAAGAAATGCTAAGCATGATATTATGATTTCACGTTATGTTGAGTCTTTTAATAAGGCTTATGCCATCATCGAAAAATTGAATAATATCATTGGTCAAACTCCAATTGATATCAGTGAAACTAGGACTTTAACTAGTGATTTAAAGATGATTTCAGAGCGCCTTCTGAATGATGTCAAACTTGATTTAGAAACTAAAGAATACTGCGAACAATTGATTGTTTTTGCTAATGCCTATCGTGGCAATTTTAGTGATATTGCACGGAGCACCTCAAAAGCCGAAGATCTTTATAGAACGGGCAGATTTAAAGAAGCCATTGATATTCTCAATCAAGCCATTCTAACTTCTAGATTAGAATTGCCAGAACCACTTAAGAAAAACCCTTTAGAGCCACGAGGTGAATAAGGTGATTTTCTTAGATAATGCATCAACTACCAAAATTGATGCGCGGATATTAGATTCCTACTCTGAACTTTTAAAAAAATACTTTGCGAATGCAGCCTCAACGCATTCGTTAGGCAATGAAGTTAAAGAATTACAAGAACAAGCCCGAGCTCAAATAGCTCGCTATTTTAAACGTGATAAGAATGATGTTATTTTCACCTCTGGTGCCACTGAATCGAATAATTTAGCACTAAAAGGTGTGGCCATGTCTTATGCTAGAAGTGGTAAGCACATTATTACAACCACAATTGAACATAGTAGTGTCAAAGAAACATGCGAACAGCTGCGCTCTTTATTTGGTTATGAAATTACTTATCTAGAACCAGATGAAAATGGAGTGATTAGTTTAGAAGCAGTCAAGTCGGCTTTACGCCCTGAAACTATTTTAGTTAGCATCATGGGAGTGAATAATGAAATAGGATCGATTAATGATATTTATACCATTTCCAAATATATCAAGGAGCATTCCAAAGCTTTAGTCCATGTCGATGCGGCCCAAGCTCTATTTAAGGTTCAACAAGATTATTCTTATTGTGACTTAATTACAGTTTCGGCACATAAGATTTATGGTCTTAAGGGAAGTGGCGCTTTAATTAAGAATAAAGGCGTTAAATTGACACCAATTCTAAGTGGCGGTGGTCATGAATTTGGATATAGAAGTGGAACTTCTAACTATGCCACCAACATTATGTTAGCTAAGAGTATTCGTTTGAATGCTGAAGAATATGAAACTAACCACAAACATGTTCAAGAATTACATGATTATTTATATGACTATCTTGCAAAGCAAGATAAGATTCAGATTAATTCACCAAAAGATGGCTCACCATATATTGTGAATTTTTCAATTAAAGGTCGGCCAGGAGCAACCATTGCTCAAGCCTTAGATCAACAAGGAATTATGGTCTCAGTGGCCAGCGCTTGTTCCTCTAATAAAAGTAAGCCAACTAATGTTGTTTATAAAGTTTTTCATGATGAAGATTTAGCAAGTGGAGCGATTAGAGTTAGTTTTGCCAAGTATACAACGCTAGATGAAGTTAAGACTTTTTGCACTGTTTTAATGAGTATTATTCAAGAATTAAGAGGATAAAGCTATGAAATATGATTGTTTACTAATTCGTTTTGGAGAATTGAATACTAAGGGACGGAATAAACAAGAATTTATTAACCTCCTATATCGTAACATTAAACAAGCATTACGCGATTTTCCAAACCTTGAATTTATTAAAGCCCATGACCGAATTTATGTTAATCTCAACGAGACTGATAATGAGGCCGTTGTTGCTAGACTTAAGACCGTCTCGGGAATTGAAAACATGTCTTTTGTCTATAAAGTAGAATCGGATATTACTAAAATAATCGCGACCAGTTTAGAGTTGGCAGAAAGTAAAGAGACTGGTACATTCAAAGTTGTAACTCGCCGTTCTGATAAAAGATTTCCAATTCATTCTGATGATGTTAATCGGGCAGTGGCAGAAGTGATTTTACAAAAGACTAAGCACACTGTTGATGTTCATCATCCATCTTTCTTTATCAAGATTGAAATTCGGGATGAAGGCACATTTATCTTCTTTGATTCAATTAAAGGCTTAGGTGGTTACCCATTAGGGGTTGGCGGAAAGTCATTAGTCTTATTATCTGGTGGGATAGATTCACCTGTTGCCTCTTTTATGATGATGAAACGGGGAGTAAAGATTGAAGCCATTCACTATGCTTCACCCCCATATACTGCACCTGGAGCTTTAGCAAAAGTGGTTGATTTACTTAAAGTATTAAGTAAAATTCAAGGCCCAATTGCTTTACACATTGTGCCGTTTACTAAACTGCAAGAAGCTGTTTATGATACTAAAGATGAGTCATATGCCATCACTTTAATGCGCCGAATGATGTATCGGATTGCTGAGCAAGTAGCTTTAAAACGCAACTGTTTAGCATTGGTTTCAGGCGAAAGCATTGGTCAAGTAGCCTCCCAAACGCTCAATAGTATGGCAGTAATTAATGAAGTTATTAAAATGCCAATGATTCGACCTTTAGCGACTTA
>JAQUTO010000089.1 GCA_028694305.1 Bacilli bacterium | reverse complement strand
ATTATTTCATTTAATAAAGGCACAAATTCTTGATAAGTCACCATTCTTTCACACTTTTCTAAGGTGTTATAATAATCTTCAATATCTGCGACTGTAGCTGCATCAGTGATTAAGCTAGCATCTACCATATATTTTAGAACTGGAATTAATGGCGCTTGAGTTTGTTGAGTTGTTCCTACACTACTAAAATAGCCATAATAGATGGATTGAACTTGATCGGTAGGTAAATACATGCCATAGGTAACATACATATAACCTTGGAATTCACCTTGCGTTAAGGTAATTGTCAAATCTTGTAAAGAATTATCAAGATCAACTAAATCATCTTTATTTGCTTGAGTTAGTTCATCTTTTATTTCAGTTGCCTCTAAATTATCGACCAAATAATCAAGGGCGGTTAGGAATTCAAGTTCGTTGTTCTTGACACTGGAATAGTAATATGTTCCATACACAGATTTTAATTGTCGTAAGGTGATATCGCTATTAAGTTGATCTAAAGGTTCGGATTGTAAAGCGGCATATAATTCAGCACTAGTATAGTTAGTTGAACCAAGAGTATCGATGGCTTGCATAACATTGATGGCATTCGTAGTTTTAGCATCACTTAAATCTAAGGCATCGCTATCATTATTAATTAAGTAGTCAGCTTGTTTAATGAATTCTCTAGAAGTCATTAGTTGGGAGTCCGGATTATTATTGATTTTATATAAAGCCAATAAAAGTTCTGCATCATGTTCGCTAATATTTAACTTAGAAGCCGTTTTATCAATGTCATAGATTTCTTGAGAAGTATTAGAAAGGGCAGTATAGTCTTTCAAGATTGGTTTGTCATTTTAATCGTGATAATCTTGAATATCAGTTAGGAAGGCTGTTTCCTTTTCTTTGTTGCTATTAGGGTAAACTAAAACAATGGTGTTGTTTTTTCCAAATGTTTCAGTGATTTCTTCATCAGCACCATTTGAGTCATTATAAGTATAGTTTGATTGGGTGAAATTAATCACACCTCCAGCCACAATGATAACTAAAGTGAGTGGAACCACCACTTTATGATACTTCTTGGTAAAGTTAAAGATGCCTTTACCAGTTAATTTAATGCTCTTTTTCTTTGTTTTAGTTAAGGCTTTATCAATAAACATTATTAGGGCTGGTAAGAAAGTTATAGAAGTGATGAAAGATATTAAGATTCCTTTGATTAACACGATTCCAATATCAAAACCAATGCCAAAAGACATGAAGAGTAAGGCCACTAAGCCAGCGATGGTAGTTAATGAACTAGCTGACAAGGGATTAATAACTTGACTAATTCCTTTGACCATGGCTTCATTTTTTTCCATTCCTAAACCGAGGTTTTTCCGATAAGCATTGAGTAAAACAATACTATAATCGATGGAAAGTGCTAGTTGTAAGATAGCTCCTACCGAATTAGTAATATAACTTATTTCACTAAAGAAGGCATTAGTTCCTAGGTTAATAATGACAGCCACCCCAGAACATAGTAATAAAATAACTGGTTCTAACCAAGAAGTGGCGGTTAAAAGTAAGATGATAAAAACTAAACTCTAAGCAATTGATAAGATAAAAGGTATTTGATTCTCGATTTCTTCTTTAAGCCGACTTTTCTCGGTGGTTGTTCCCCCATAATAAACCTCATTATAATCTGTAACAACATTTTTAACTTCAGCGGCTACAGACTGGGCATTTTCACTATAGTCATTACCATCAATTAAGATAACATAGAGGGCATTTGAATCTTTGTAATAGTTGGTGTCATCTTCATCAAAATTGACACTTAAGACATAATCTAAGTCTTCAAATTGAGACTTGAGGTCAATAGCATCATCTTGTTTGATGTTTGCAATCATGACTTCCAAGGTGCCACTTTCTCCAAACTCCTCTTGGATTATTTCGAGAGCCTGTGATGTTTCAGTTTCACTTCCTAAATATTTAGAAAGGTCATAATTAATCTTGACATCTTGCAGCATAAATCCACTAGCTACACTTAAACCTAAGAATAGAACGAGTACTAACAATCTAATCTTTATTAAAAACCCAGCAATTGCTTTAACTACTTTCTTCATTTTCTTCCTCCGATACTTATTGTTATTTAGACATTTGTTGTTTTTCTTCAACAAGTGCTATAATACTAGTAAAGACAATTGTTTCCAGCCTTAGAGATGAGACTTTTTGTCGAAAAATCAACAAAAACAGAGAAAAATGTTTAAAAGGGGTGCATTATCTATGGAAAAGAATCGTAATTATAATCGAATTGAAAAGTTAATTGTTGAAGCCTTTCTTGATCTTTCTAAAGAGAAAGAGATTTCTAGAATTACAGTTTCAGAATTATGTCGGCAAGCCGATATAAATAGAACATCATTTTATGCGCATTATCAAGATGTTTGGGAAATCCCGCAAAATATTCAAAATGAGATACTAGTAAAACTAGATGAAACACTCAAGAACTTTCATTTTAAAGAGTTCATCAATAATCCTAGAATCATTTTAGGTCAAGTTTGGGACTTTATAAAAATAAATGAAAGTACATATAAACAACTAATATCGAGGAGTGATGTCCAAGCCTTTCTTTTTAAACTAACTAACTTATTAGAAGATAAACTCTTATTAGCTTCAGATTTACCAATTAATCTCAAAACTTCTCCAGATGCTAGAATTAAGATTTCTTATTTTGCAGGTGGATTAGCCAATATCTATCGGCGGTGGCTTGAAGATGATTTTTCCTCTTTGGAAATAGATCAGATAACCGAAGTTGTAGCAAAAATGATTGAAAACTGCGGGTTTCCAACCTAATTTCTTTTCAAAGCATTTTTAAAAAATCTAAAAAAAATTATAACAATGTCACTCTTGTGGCATTTTTTTTGGACACTAAATGGTGCAAAATTATCTTAAAAGAGGAAGACAACTAAACAACAAAAAGTTTTTTCCTAATTTTTTTATCCTTTTTTTTACCTTTTTTCTCGAGATTTTACAATACTATGGCCAAATTCTCTGATTATTTGGGACTTTTTTCTCGCCGGCTATTCCGAGAGATTCTTGTGTCATGCTATCTATACGAAAGGCAAAAGGAGGAGCAAGTTGACATAATTTATTGGCTTAAAATTGGAGACATGTATTTAGCACTTTAGGTGCGGGGGAGGAAGAGAAGTAGATGTTATTTAAAGATATTGTTGGTTGTAAAAACACGGTGGCTGAACTAAAACAAGTTTGTGATTCATTGATTCATGCGAACAAGTATCAGAAATTTGGAATAAAACCTTGCAAGGGAGTCATAATTGGAGGGGGTAAGCGGAGAGGTAAAACCACTTTCGCCCAAGCTTTGGCAGATGAGATTGGTTATGAAACCTTTTATATTTCGCCTAAAGATGAATTTGTTAACTTTGCAAAAAGGTTAACTGACCTAGTGGAATTACTTAAAACCTGCAAACAGGCAATAGTCATAATTGATGATGCTAATTATGGGGGACCTTCTGATGAATGTACTCGCGAAGCAACCGAACGCAATAGACAAGCCATTACTAAAGCGGTAGCTACTATGGAAAACTTGGGAGCTTTTATTATATTGACTTACGATTCCACTAAAGATGCGGACTCTGTAGATTCGCTGTACTTTCTTTATGATGTCGAGCATTTTGATCGAATTGTTAAAATTGAACGTCCAACAATAGCTGATTCTGAAGAGTTTATTACTCGTTATCTAAAAGGAAAAGAAAACTATATAAGAAACGTTGATGTTAAGGCACTCACATCATTATTACATTGTTCAGTTAGGCGAAAACTAGATGCCATTATGATTGAGGCTGGGACCTATGCAGCCTACCATAACAAGGATTGGATTGAAATGGATGATATCGTTTATGGAATACTACGGGCATTCTATGATATTCCACTTGATTATAGTCCCGAATCATCTCCAATGTTTGAACAAATCTCTTATCACGAAGCCAGTCA
>JAQUTO010000088.1 GCA_028694305.1 Bacilli bacterium | reverse complement strand
GCCACTCTTTCTATATTTATCGCGATGAAGAAGATAATAAGATTGCAGTTGTTTATAAGAGAGTAAATGGGGGATATGGCCTCATTGAAGTCGAAAATTAAAGATTACCGGTCTTAGGACCGGTTTTTTTAGACATGAACGTTTTAGTATGCTATAATTTGTGAGACTGGAGGTAGTTAATATGCAAGATGGCTTAATTAAAGTTAGTGCTGTAACTCCTAAAATTAAAGTTGCTGACTTAGCTTATAATGAAAAAAGCATTTTAGAATGCATGAATCAAGCCTTTGAAAAGCAGGTAAAAATCTGCGTTTTTCCTGAACTTTGCATTACCTCTTATAGTTGTGGCGATTTATTTATTCAAAGAGCCTTATTAGATGGCGCTAAGGAAGTTTTAGATCATCTGCTCAATGCCTCAAAAGGTCACGATACTTTGTTCTTTGTGGGTTTACCATATGAACATCGTTCTAAATTATATAATGTTGCGGCTATTTTCCAAGATGGTCAAGTTTTAGGCTTTGTACCAAAGTCTTTCTTACCTAATTATGCTGAATTCTATGAACCAAGACAATTTAGTGCGGGGTTAGGAATAAATACCAAAACTACTTATGCTGGAAAAGAAGTCCCTTTCTCAACTAAATTACTTTTAAACTGTGCTAATATCGAAAAATTAGTGGTAGCTTGTGAAATTTGTGAAGATGTTTGGGTTCCAAACTCACCAAGTATTTCGCATGCTTTAGCGGGAGCTAATGTGATTGTTAACTTATCAGCTTCCAATGAAATTGTTTCCAAGGCTGAATACCGAAGAAACCTAATAAAAATGCAATCCGCTAAGCTTGTTTGTGCTTATATCTATGCCAGTTGTGGTGTCGGTGAGTCAACGCAAGATTTAGTTTATTCTGGTCATAATATTATCGCTGAAGATTATAATATCTTAGCTGAATCAGAGAGATTCAAAGAATCTTTCTTAACAGCTGACATTGATATTCAAAAACTCAATTGTTCCCGTCGTAAATATACAACTTATTTACAAAATGAAGCCCAAGATTATCAAATTGTTGACTTCAAATTAGTTGAAAAAAAAACTAAACTAGAGCGGCATTATCCTCAAAATCCCTTCATTCCAGAAGAGAAAGAAGAACTAGAAGAGCGTTTAAATGATATTACTCTCATTCAAGCACTGGGTTTAGTTAAAAGACTCGAATATACCAAATGTAAAGATGTCGTGATTGGTCTTAGCGGTGGCTTGGACTCGACTTTAGCCTTGCTGGTTATTAATCAAGCATTCTCAATTATGAAACTAGATAAAAAGGGCATTCATGCGATTACAATGCCAGGTTTTGGGACTGCTAGTCGCACCAAAAATAATGCCATTCAATTAGCGACTAGTTTAGGGGTTTCTTTAGAAACTATTGATATCACAAAAAGTGTTACCCAACATTTAAGTGACATTCATCATGATTTAGCTAAGAGCGATGTGGTTTATGAAAATGCTCAAGCAAGGGAGAGAACCCAAATCTTAATGGATTTAGCCAATGAATATCATGGTTTAGTCATTGGGACAGGTGATTTATCTGAATTAGCTTTAGGCTGGGCCACATATAATGGTGATTGTATGTCAATGTATAATGTGAATGCTTCAGTTCCTAAGACTTTAGTGCGTTACTTAGTGAAGCATTATGCTGATAATAATCCTAGTCTTGCTCCAACTTTATTAGATATTGTAGCAACTCCGATTAGTCCGGAGTTATTGCCATTAAAAGAGGGTAAGGTAGTGCAAGAAACTGAAAATATTATTGGACCTTATGAACTCCATGACTTCTTCTTATATTATGTCTTTAAGAATGGTTTTAAACCGGAGAAGATTTATCGTATTGCTAAAATAACTTGGGGAAGCAAGTATGATGACGCAACTATCCTCAAATGGTTGAAAGTCTTCTATACGCGTTTCTTCTCGCAACAATACAAGCGTTCTTGTATGCCTGATGGTCCAAAAGTTGGAACTATTTCCCTTTCACCAAGGGGAGACTTAAGAATGCCAAGCGATGCCGAAGCCACTTTATGGCTTAAGGCGTTAGAGAAGATTAAGTGTTAAGCAATTTTGTTTACAAATTGAAACTATATCTTTATAATACTAGTGTTTTATAGGAGGCAACTATGAAGAGTTTTACCCATCGTCAATTAGGTGTTTGTTCCACTAAAGTTGATTTTTGTTTAGATGATGATAATAACATCCATGATGTTCAATTTTCTGGCGGTTGCAATGGCAACTTAAAGGCTATCGCAAAACTAGTAGAAGGAAAACCTGCTACTGAAGTAATTGCAATCTTAAAAGGCAACAAGTGTGGACCACGTCTAACTTCTTGTGCTGATCAATTTGCTAAAGCTTTGGAAGCGGCTTTAAAACAATAATTCTTTCATATTCAAAATTCGGATGAAGCTGCACTGTAAAAGGTGCAGTTTTTAAATACTCAAGCAGAGCTTGATATTCGGCGCCATTATCGTGTTGAGTATAAGCTACAATAATGATAGTTCCATCGTTATTAAGTAATGTTTTAGCAACCTTAATTGATTCGATTGTAGTCTTGGCATCTGTTCTTATTTTATGGGATGTGCCTGGTAAGAAGCCAAGATTATATAAGACTAAATCCACTTTTTTATGGACATATTTTGTGAAATTGATGAATGAGTCTTGAATAATGGTGATATTAGCGATATCTTGTAAGAGTTTCTGACTTCTTCTAATGGCTAATGGTTGAATATCAAAAGCATAAACCTCATTAAAAAGGGCAGTTAAGTATTCCGAATCATGACCATTACCTAGGGTGGCATCAATTGCTACATTAAAGTTTGGATTAGTTAAAATCAGTTCATGCGAGAAACTAACGGCTTCTGAGATTTTTTGATATTTGGCACCTTGAACAGTATTTAAAGCAGCCATTTTTTTATCTATTTCATTGGCTACGATTGTTTTTTTACTTGACCAAGTTGGGGCAATTAATTCTTCTTCTTTGGCATCTGCGCTAATTCTTTCTACTACGATGTCCTCTCTTAATAACTCTAGTTGTTGGACAACTAAGGAAGTGTATTCATCCACATTCATTATTTTAAAGGGTTTGAGAGCATAATCTTTGGCTAATTTAGTATCTTTTAAGATGTTTAGAGAATGAATCTTGATTCCTTGAATATCTAAAGCAGCCAGACGTCTAACATTAGTGAGTTGCATATTCTTTGTTTCATTTGGTAAGCCATTGATGAGGTGAACAACAGTAAAGATTCCTCTTTTTCTTAACTCATTCACGGCTTTAAGAAAGACTTTATAGTCATAACCACGGTTGAAAGAAGCAGCACTTTTATCGAATGTTGTTTGTAAACCCAGTTCTACATACAAAGGTTTACGTGCCTGTAAAGTGGCTAAGTAATCTAAGATATCTTGTTCTAAACAGTCGGGGCGAGTAGCAATAGTTAAAGCCACTACATCATCCCGCTTGATAAAAGGTTCATAAATCGCTTTGAGTTCTTCAACAGAACCATAAGTATTAGTAAAGGCCTGGAAGTAGGCAATGAATTTAGCATTAGGCCATTTGTGTAACATCACTTGTTTGGCAACATCGAATTGCTCAACCAAAGAGAGTTGATTATTTTCTAAGCCATAGGATCCAACGCCATTACAAAAACTACAGCCACCAATTCCAACTTTACCATCCCGATTAGGACAAGTGAAAGAGGCATCTAAAGGCAGTTTAGCTACTTTGGATTTATAGGCTTCTTTGAGATAGTAATCAAACGTGTAATAACGCTTGTTGGTCTTACTATATTTATAAGGATTATTCATAACTTTATTATACTCCTAATCCTGAAAACGCTATCACAAAAAAAGTTTTAAAATTGTCTTGTCTAAAATGGTTGATATGATATAATCAAATAGGCACACCAAAGAAAAGGATTTAGTCCTTACTCGAGGCGTGTTGAATACCC
>JAQUTO010000087.1 GCA_028694305.1 Bacilli bacterium | reverse complement strand
GGCAATGTGGTAAAAATGGTCATTCCATCCATGTATTTATTAACGCCCTTATCTCGATTTAAAAGATTAGAGTATAGTATAGTTAATGAAATACAAAAAATGAGACAGATTCCTATCGTAATAGCGATGATTCTTTTTGCGTGTTTCATAATCTTCACCCCTAAGTTGATTATTTATTTATTGGACTTACTCTATCTTAATTATAACACATATTTTGCATATAGCAAATAATGTCCATTTATGTAAACAAAGTGAGCAAATCTTTGATCAAAATGGAAACTATAAAGACAACGCTATTCGCTAGATTTTTACCTAAGAAGTAAGGGTAATGTGCTATAATAAAAAGTATTATGAGGTGAGAAATATGAAGAAGTTTTTTCAAGAGTTTAAAAAGTTTATAACTAGAGGTAGTGTCATCGATCTCGCAGTTGGCGTTGTGATTGGCGGTGCTTTCTCAAAGATTACCAGTAGTTTAGTGGCTGACATTATCATGCCTATCATTAGTTTGATTACAGGATCAGCTGATGTTAGTGACTGGAAATGGGTCATTAAAGAAGCTGTATATGATGCAAATGGTGTGGTCACCAATGCTGAGGTCGCTTTGCGTTATGGAAACCTCATTCAAACCATTATCGATTTCATTATTATTGGTTTTGTGATTTTCGTGATTTTAAGAATTATCAATAATACTCGTGATTATGCTGATAAACGCAAAAAAGAGTTAGAAGAGAAGCGCTTAAAGAAAGAGGGCAAGTGGGTTGAACCTACTCCTGAAGTTCCAGCACCTCCAAAACCAACAAGTGAAGAACTATTAGTGGAAATTAGAGATTTATTAAAAGACCAGAAAGAAGCTAAAAAATAAGGAGCTAATAAAATGAATTTATTAGTCATTATTGATATGATTAATGGTTTTGTTAAAGAAGGCGCTCTAGCTGATAAACGCATCAATTTAATCACACCTAATATCATCAAAGAAATCAAAGAAGCCGAAGATAGCCAAACACCGATTTGGTTCTTTAAAGATGAACATAATAAGAATGATGAAGAATTTAAAACTTATCCACCTCATTGTCTTAAAGGAAGTCAGGAATCTGAAATTATTGAAGAACTCAAACCTTATATTCCAAGTATGAAAGTTGTTGGTAAAACCACAACTAATAGTTTTATTACCCCTGAATTTCAAAAACTAATTAAACATCAAGCCTTTGATAAGATTACTGTTTGTGGTTGTTGCACTGATATCTGTATTGAAACATTTGTCATTGATCTTTTAAAATACATTCAAGAGCACCACTTAAAGAGTGAAGTCTTAGTTCACGAAAATGAGGTGGCTACTTTTGATGGTCCAACTCATCAAGCAACCAAAGAACATTATATTGCTTTAATTAGAATGCAAGCCAAAGGGGCTAAGTTAGTCTTAGAAGGAGAATAATATGCGGAATTTAGTCATGGATTTTTATGAATTAACAATGGGCCAAGCCTACTTTGATGCCAAAGTGGTTGATAAAGTGGCTTATTTTGATGTTTTCTTTAGGAAGGTGCCAGATGAAGGCAGTTTTGTTATCGCTTGTGGTATTCATAAGATCCTTGAGTATTTACATAACTTTAAACTCAGTAAAGATGATTTAGATTATTTACGCTCCTTACATACTTTTAGTGAGAATTTCTTAACATATCTTAAAACTATTCGTTTTACGGGTGATGTCTATGCGGTTAAAGAAGGAACTATTGTTTTTCCGAATGAACCAGTCTTAACAATTAAAGCTCCAATCATTGAGGCTCAATTGGTTGAGACCTATTTATTATTACTTTTTAACCATAACAGTTTAATTGCAACTAAAGCTAATCGAATTGTTGGTGCTGCGCAAGGTAGAGCGGTCATGGAATTTGGTTCCAGAAGAGCCCAAGGAGAAAGTGCTGCCATTGATGGAGCACTAGCTTCGTGTCTAGTTGGAGCAAGTGGGACTGCTTGCACTGAAACAGGCAAAGAATATGGAGTCACGGTCTTAGGAACGATGGCCCATAGTTTTGTCCAAAGTTTTGACAGCGAATTTGAGGCATTTAAGGCTTATGCTTTAGCCTTCCCAGATAACTGTACTTTACTTGTTGATACTTATGATACTTTAAAGACTGGTATTCCTAATGCGATTAAAACTTTTAATGAAGTTTTAAAACCACTTGGTAAAAGACTAAAGGGTATTCGAATTGATAGCGGTGACTTAGCTGATTTAGCCAAGAAAGCTAGAAAGATGTTAGATGCTGCTGGATGTAGCGATACTAAGATTGTGGTTTCTAACTCCTTAGATGAATATGTTATCTCATCCTTACTTATCCAGAATGCGCCAATTGACTCTTTTGGGGTGGGTGAGAAGATGATTACAGCGGCCTCGAATCCAATTCTAGGTGGTGTCTATAAGCTGGTAGCGGTCAAAGAAAAGGGCAAAATAGAGCCACGTATTAAAATATCCGGTAATACCGAGAAGGTAACAAACCCTCATTTTAAAACAATTTATCGGCTTTATGATCAAGACCATAAAGTTATTACAGATTTAGTTTGTATCTATAATGAAAAAGCCCCAAGTGGGCCTTTAGAAATTGTTGAACCAAACAGCAGTAATATCACAACTGTCATCAATAATTATGAAGTGCGACCATTAAGAATAGAAATGATGAAGCATGGTAAGATAGTTTATGAAGTTCCAAGCTTAAAAGAGACTCAAGCCTATGTTCAACAAGAACTAGCCACTTTATACGAAGGTGCTAGAAGACTTGAATATCCACGTTTATATGTTGCTAACTTATCTAAGAGATTGCAGCATGTAAAAGCCAAGTTAATTAAAGAAGCCAATAGTTAAGAAAGGTGCTAAACACCTTTTTTATTCTAAACCTTTTGATTTTTATGTTAGTAAGCCTTATACTTATTTTTGTGGGGAGTAGCAAGCTCACGTTAAATCGACAACACGGTACTTTGTATCCGGTTTAACGGTCAAGATATTGATGTGCGAGACCATGTTCGTTTTGAACATGATTTTTTATTAGGAGGACAAGTTATGTTTAATAAAGATGCCAAACAAGTTGTGCAAGAATTACAAAGTAATGAAGAACAAGGCCTCAGTAAAGATGAAGCTGCTAAAAGACTTATTTCTAGTGGCCATAATGAATTACAAGGCAAAAAGAAAACACCTTTGGTTATTAAATTCTTATTAGAATTTAAAGATGTCTTAATTATCATCTTATTAGTAGCTGCGATTGTCTCAATCATTGTCGATCCAACTGAATGGGTTGATAGTTTGGTTATTTTAATCGTGGTTATTTTGAATGCCGTCTTAGGTGTTGTCCAAGAGAGTCGGGCTGAGAAAGCCTTAGATGCTTTAAAGAAGTTATCTGCCCCTAATTGCAAAGTCAAAAGGGATGGTCAAGTTTTTCAAATTGAATCACGTGATTTAGTTCCTGGTGATATTATCGAAATAGAAGCGGGAGATTATATCCCAGCCGATGCAAGACTTATCACTGCAGTTAACTTAAAGATTGATGAATCAGCCTTAACTGGTGAATCTGTCCCAGTCAATAAGAATGCTGAAACAATTGCAAGTGAAGATGTTGCAATCGGAGATAAGAAGAACATTCTCTTCTCTTCAACCTTCGCCACATATGGTAGAGCAGAAGCTGTGGTTTTTGCGACAGGAATGAATACCGAAATTGGGCATATTGCGACCATGCTTGATTCCGAAGATAATAAAATGACTCCATTACAAAATAAACTGAACCAAATTGGTAAAGTTATGGGTTTTCTTTCCATTGGTATTTGTGCCGTTGTCTTTGTCTTACAATGGATTGCAGAAGGTAACGTTCTAGAAGCTTTTAAGACGGGTGTTGCTTTAGCAGTTGCAGCTATTCCAGAAGGCTTAGCAGCAGTGGTAACAGTTATTCTTTCTATTGGTGTTGGTAAGATGGTTAAGAAGAATGCCATTGTTAAAAAACTACCAGCAGTTGAAACATTAGGTTGTACCTCAGTTGTCTGCAGTGATAAAACTGGGACTTTAACTCAAAATAAAATGACGGTAG
>JAQUTO010000086.1 GCA_028694305.1 Bacilli bacterium | reverse complement strand
CTGCAATTAAAGAAAACATTAATCCAAGAAAGTGGATTTGTGTGGAAGCTGAGAAGGTTGAAGTTACAAATCGTGGTAATTTAGTTTTAATGGCGATGTCTAGTACCACAATTGTTGACACAGTTGTAAAGTCATTTAAAGCTCTATAATATGCTTTTCTCTAGTATTACTTTTTTATTCTATTTCTTACCAATCTTACTGATTGTTTATTTTATTGTACCTAGTAAGTTCAAAAATTTGGTTCTACTAGTTTTTAGTCTCATCTTTTATGCTTATGGTGAACCGATTTATGTATTGATCTTACTTTTATCGTGTTTGGTCAACTTTGTGGCCGGGTTATTGATAGAGAAATTCCCAAGTAAAGGGAAATTAATTTTAGTCTTAACCATTGTTTATAATGTTGGGCAACTAGTTTACTTTAAATATACTGATTTCTTCATTGCTAATCTTAATAATATCTTTAATTTATCGGTCCCATTACTTAGAATTGTGATGCCGATTGGCATTAGTTTCTTTACATTCCAAACACTAAGTTATGTTATAGATGTTTATCGAAAAGATGTTGAAGCAAGTCATAACTTTTTGAATTTTGCAACTTATGTTTCGTTATTCCCACAACTAGTGGCGGGACCGATTGTGCGTTATAAGACGGTCGAAGAGGAACTTAAAAAGAGAGAAATTACTTGGTCTGGGGTTGCTAAAGGTCTATTTAGATTTGCAATTGGCCTAGGTAAAAAAGTTTTAATTGCTAATTTAGCCGGAGAACTTGTAACTAATCTAACGGGCTTAGCCAATGGTAGTGTGGTGGCGAGTATCTTAACCGCAGTAGCCTTTACTCTACAAATCTATTTTGACTTCAGTGGTTATAGCGATATGGCTATTGGGTTAGGGATGGTCTTTGGATTCCACTTTAAAAAGAACTTCAATTATCCTTTTACCGCGACATCTATTACTGATTTCTGGCGAAGATGGCATATGTCACTTTCATCCTTCTTTAGGGATTATGTCTATATTCCTTTAGGTGGAAGTAGAGTTAGTTGGATTAAGTGGCTACGCAATATCTTGATTGTTTGGTTTTTAACTGGCTTTTGGCATGGAGCGGCCTGGAACTTCATTGTTTGGGGCTTATTCTTTGCAGTCTTACTCATTTTAGAAAAGAAAGTTTATGGAAAATACCTCGATAAATGTGGTGTTTTCAGATATATTTACACTATCTTCTTTGTGGTGATTAGTTTTGTCATATTCCAAGCCAATTCATTGGGTGATGCTTTCTATAATTTAAAAAGTATCTTTGGTTTTAATGGGTTACCATTCATTAACCAAGAAACCATCTATTATTTGCGGAGTTATGGGGTGCTGCTAATTGTGGCCATTCTAGGTTCAACTCCATTATTGAAAAATCTTGTTAATAAGATTAAAGAAAAGCAAGGAACAGGCTTAAAAGTAATGAATATTGTTCAACCAGCGCTTTGTCTAGTACTTTTAGTAGTAGTCACAGCCTATTTAATCGATTCATCTTTTAATCCATTTCTTTACTTTAGGTTTTGAGGAGGAACAAGTATGAAAAATAGTAAAGATAAAATCTTAACATTATCCTTTATCGGTTTTCTCTGTACCTTCTTTGTAATCAACCTTTGTGTGAAAGATCAAGATGTCAGCGTCAGCGAGAGAAGAAAACTCCAACAGTTTCCAAATGTCACATTATCGACCATCACTGATGGGTCAGCTAAAGATGAGTTTGAAGATTATACTGTTGATCAATTTGCCTTTAGAGACTTCTTTAGAAGAATCAAAGCCAATATTAACTATAAAGTTTTTGGGATGTTAGATAATAACGGTGTCTTTATCAAGGATGATTATATTTTTAAGACTGATTATCCAACCAAAACTAAATCGGTTTTAGACTTCACCAAGAAGATTCAAAGTTATGCGTCTTCTTTTAGTGAAAATAATCATGTTTATTATGCGATTATTCCTGATAAGAACTATTACCTAAATACCGATTTATTCTTAAACTTAGATTACGATTATATGTACGATACCGTGACGTCTTCTTTTGATAAAGCGGGGTATGACTACATTGAACTAAGAGATGTTTTAAAGTTAGAAGATTACTATAAAACCGATACCCATTGGAAACAAGAAAACTTAGCCGGAGTTGTTGATAGAATTGGAAGTGTTATGAATTTAGGGGCTTCAAGTGATTATCAAGCGGTTGAGGGTGGCGACTTTTATGGGGTTTATTATGGTCAAGCGGCTTTGAATCTAAAGCCCGATAAGATTACTTATTTAACTAATGAGATTATTAATGATGCGACAGTGTCATATTTAGAAGACACTAAACAGAATCAAGTATATATTCCGGAGAACTTAACTAGTTTAGATAGTTATAATGTCTATTTAGATGGCCCATCTTCCTTGATTACTATTACAAATCCCCATAATACAAGCGGGAAAGAACTAATAGTTTATCGCGATTCATTTGGTTCTAGTTTAACACCATTATTAATTGAATCTTATTCCAAGATTACTGTCCTTGATACTCGTTATATAACTAGTTCAATCTACCAAAACTACCTTGAGTTTACCAACCAAGATGTTTTATTCCTCTATAGCACAATGACTTTAAATAATAGCGATATTTTAAAGAACTAAAAAAGACCCCTCGAGGTCTTTTTTTATGAGCCGTAAGTTAATGGAGAATTGATATCGAATGTTTTTATATGGGCTAACCCCACCAAATCTTCTAGTTCTAAGTAGATGGCATCTTTGATATTTACTAAAGGTTGCTCAAAATCTACAACAAAGACAACAATCTGTTTTTTACTCTTCTTTTCCATCTCATTTAAGATGAGTTGATATTTAGTTTTACCATACTTAGTTTCAAAGGCTTCGAGTTGACCTAAAAACCCTTTTTCCACGTAAAAAGTGTGGCAATTAGTACATTCATACTTGTCCACTAAAGGGTTAATTGTGGTTACGGAACAGTTTTGTTGACAGATTAGACAATTCATTTTATCACCTCTTTTAGTTTACTCGGAATAAGTGCGCTATTCAATTGTATTTTACTTCGTAAAATTGTAAGATATAGTTGTTGTAAAAAGTAGGGGGGGTGTTCTTGTGTTTACAAATATTCAAGAAGTAATTGATTATATTGACCAAAGACGCGGGCGCACCGACTTTAATAAAGTAAAGACTCTTTTTGCTAAATACCATAATTTTCAAGATCAACTTAACTGTATTCATGTGGCTGGGACTAATGGCAAAGGCAGTACAGTTGATTATATTGCCCATATTTTGATTGATGCAGGATATAAAGTGGGCGTATATACTTCACCACACCTCGAAGTAATGAATGAGCGCATCATGATTAATGATGTGATGATCAGCAATCAAGAGTTCATTGATTTAATGAATTTCTTTTACCGAGATATTGAAGATAATAATCTCTCCTTCTTTGAGATCGATACTTTAATTTGTTATTACTATTTCTACCAAAAGAAAGTCGATTATTGCGTGATTGAAGTTGGGTTAGGCGGCCGCTTAGATGCTACTAATGTTTTGAGTAAACCATTGGTGTCAGTGATTACTAATATTGGGTTTGATCATATGCAACTGCTAGGTAATACCATCGAAGCCATCGCAGGGGAAAAAGCCGGTATCATTAAAGATAATGTGCCCGTCGTAGTGGGTTGTAAAATGAACCCTAAAGCTTTAGGTGTTATTGAGGAAGTCAGTAAAGCCCATCATGCACCTTTAATCATTTCTCCAACACCAACTGACATCAAAGGTGATACTCAACATTTAACACTGAAATATGAAGGTGTTCCTTATGAAGCCCGTTGCATCGCTTTATATCAAAGCGAGAATATTGCGACCGCTTTAACAACCATCAAAGTTTTACAAGATAAACACTTAATCAATATTCCAGTTGAACAACTTCAAAGAAGTATTAGTCATACTTTCTGGTTGGGTAGATTTGAAACCATGCAAGAGAAGCCCGAAATTTGTATTGATGGAGCGCATAATATTCATGGAGTAACAGCTTTGTGTGAAACCCTTGATAATTTAAGAAAACAAGGCC
>JAQUTO010000085.1 GCA_028694305.1 Bacilli bacterium | reverse complement strand
TCGATGAATTAATTACCCAGTTAACTTTGGAAGAGAAAGTTGGCTTACTTTCGGGCAAAAATGCCTGGGAAACTTTAAGTATCGAACGACTTGAGATACCAAGTATCCATATGAGTGATGGCCCTCATGGGTTAAGAACCTTAGCCGATAGTGTCAGTGCAATGGATGAGCAAGAAGCAATTCAAGCTACTTGTTTTCCACCAGAAGCCACTATTGCTTGTAGCTTTGATCGTGATTTAGTCAATAAAATGGGCATTGCCATTGGTGAAGAAGCCCTGAAAAATAAAGTGCATATTGTTTTAGGACCAGGCGTTAATATTAAAAGAAGCCCACGCTGTGGCCGGAACTTTGAATATTATAGTGAAGACCCTTATCTCGCTGGCGAATATGGGGCAGCTTTTGTAAATGGTCTTCAATCTAAGAATGTCGGAGCTTGTGTTAAGCACTTTGCTTGTAACTCACAAGAAAACTATCGTTTCTCAACTAATGCTTTAGTCGATGAAAGAGCATTGCATGAAATCTATCTAGAAGCTTTTAGAAAGGTTGTTACTAGCGCTAAACCATGGAGCATCATGGGCTCATATAATAAAATCAATGGTGTTTATGGCTGTGAAAATGCTGAGTTATTGCATCATCTACTTCGAGAAACCTGGGGCTTTGATGGCATCGTTATTAGTGACTGGGGCGCCACTAATGAGCGAGTTTTAGCTTTAAAAGCCGGACTTGATTTAGAGATGCCTTCTTCTCATAGTTATAATGATGAAAAAGTTTATCATGCAATGAACAAAGGGGAAGTCGATGGCATCTGTATTGATGAATCCGTATGTCGGATTCTTAAAATAGCCGAAAAGATTCAAGATAATGAAGCGACAGATTATCAAGAAATCTTCCATCATGAATTAGCTTATGAAATTGCTAAAGAATCTTTTGTGTTATTAAAAAATGATGGTATTTTACCACTGAATATTCAAGATGACTTTATCGTGATTGGTGAACTAGCACGTAACCCACATATTCAAGGTGGGGGCAGTAGCAAAGTCAATCCTGTTTATGTTAATAATCCGCTTTATGAAATGAAGAAACTCAAAGACCGAATTGCTTTTTATCCTGGCTATTCTGATAAAGAGGGAGAACAAGAAGAATTAATGGGTCAAGCAGTTAATGCTGCCAAGAATGCTAAGAATGTCATTTTATTCCTCGGTTTAACAGACGCTTTAGAAAGTGAAGGTGCTGATCGTAAGACTTTAGATTTACCACATAATCAGTTGGCTTTACTTGATGCTATTTCTAAGCTGAACCGGAACATAATTGTGGTCTTACAAGGTGGTGGTGTTATTAACTGTGACTTTGAAAATAAATGTCGGGCTATTTTACATACGCTTCTAATGGGTCAAGCTGGCGCAAAAGCAGTGGCTGAGATGTTATTTGGAGAGGTATCTCCTAGTGGTAAACTTGCCGAAACTTATCCACTGAAGTTAGCAGATACACCATGCTTTAATTATTATCCGGGTGGGGCTCATAATTCTTACTATCCAGAATCGATTTTTGTTGGGTATCGTTATTATGACTCTTTTGCTAAACCAGTTCGTTATCCTTTCGGTTATGGTTTATCTTATACAACCTTTGATTTAGGGACTGAGAGTATTTTACAAACAAAGAATGCCATTACAGTCAGATGTAGTGTCACTAATACTGGTAAATATGCCGGGAGTGAAGTTGTTCAAGTTTATGTACGCAATAAATCAAAGAAAGACTTCTATGCTTATCAAGAATTAAAGGGGTTTGAAAAAGTTCATCTTAAACGGGATGAAACTAAGATGGTTAACATCAATATTCCAATCTCTGAATTTAAATATTATGATACAAGAACTAAACGTTTTGAAGTTGAAAGTGGAACTTATGAGATTGCCATTGGAACTTCCTCAAGAGCAATCCATCGGGTTTTCCCAATTGTGATTTATGGGACCATCAATAAACCAACTCCCGATAATATCCGTTCTTGTTATTATACTAAATCCGCCTTTAGTCTAGAAGATTATCGGCGTTTATTAGGACTCATTGAACTACCACCAGAAGTTGAAGATCATAGTAAGAATTATGATTTGAATACCACCATTGGTGAGATTAAAAACACCTTTGTCGGTAAACAGATTTATAAGATGGCTAAAGATGAAGTTAAAAAAACAAGTATTATGCCACCAGAAATCTTAGAAAGTATGATTGATTCAATTACTTTAAGAATGGCCGCTTTAAGTGGCACATCTATGTCCCAAATGGAGGGTGTCGTAATGATGCTCAATGGGCGTATGATTAAAGGTTATCAAAAGTTCAAGAAACCGGAAGGAGTATCACTCAATGGCAAAGCGTAGAAATCGCTGGTATAAAGACGCAGTTATCTATCAAGTCTATCCTAGAAGTTTTCAGGATAGTAATGGTGATGGTATCGGAGATATTCCGGGTATCATTTCCCGGATTCCTTATATTAAATCACTAGGGGTTGATGCTGTTTGGTTATCACCAATTTATAAGTCTCCAAATGATGACAATGGTTATGATATTGCTGATTATACAAGTATCATGAAAGAGTTTGGCACTATGGAAGAATGTCGAGCTATGATTAAAGCTTTCCATGAAGCTGGACTTAAAGTCATTATGGACTTAGTTATCAATCATACCTCGGATGAGCATGCTTGGTTTGAGGCGGCTCGTAAAGATCCTAAATCACCATATCGTAATTACTATTTCTTTAGAAAAGGCAGAGGTAAAAAACATAAGAGGAAACCAAACAATTGGACTTCCTTCTTTGGTGGTTCGGCTTGGGAATATAATCCTGACACTGATGATTTTTACCTCCACTTATTTAGTAAGAAACAACCGGATTTAAATTTTGGTAATGAAGCTGTTGTTAATGAAGTTATTAAGATTATGGAATATTGGGCCAAAGAAGGCATTGATGGTTTTAGATGTGATGTCTTTAATGTCATTTCTAAAGCGCCTTATTTACCAAACGGAGAAGGTCATTTTGCCCTAGTTGGTAAAGAACATTATTTGAATGGTCCTCATGTTCATGAACTCTATAAAAGATTCAATCAACAAGCTTTTGCCAAATACGATTTGATGACAGTTGGTGAAGCAGTCATGATGACCCCAGATGTGGCAGTTGATTATATCAAAGAAGAAAGAGAAGAATTAGATATGCTTTTCACCTTTGATCATCAAGATGCTGATAATCATATGGGCATTAAATACTTAAGAAAGAAATTTAACTTTGAACAATTTAAACATAGCTTTGAAAAGTGGCAAAGAAGTATGGAAGGGGTTGGCTGGACTTCCTTGTATTTAGAGAATCATGACCAACCACGTTCGATTGGGCGCTTTAATACTGAAGTTTCCCAAGAATATCATGATGTTGGTTGCACGATGTTAGCAACAATGCTTTTCTTCCATCGTGGGACACCTTATATTTATGAGGGCGAAGAAATTGGGATGACTGGAGGAGCCTTTAATGATGTTAGTGAACTGCGCGACCGCGAAGCCATTAACATGTTAACCTATGCTCCAAAGTTAGGAGTGCCAAAGCCATATATTAAAAAGTCCTTACTTTTAAGAAGTCGGGACAATGCTCGCACACCAATGCAATGGGATGATAGTGCTTATGCTGGTTTCTCTAAACAAGAACCTTGGCTCAAAGTAAATCCGAATTATGCAACTATCAATGTCAAAAATAATGAAGCAGATCCTAACTCGGTCTTAAATTATTATCGGAAATTAATTAAGGTGAGAAAAGGGAATGAGACTATCATCAATGGCACTTATACACGCCTTGATAATGGCAGTAAATCTTTATATATTTATGCCCGTAAATATGAGCATGAAGTAATTCTCTGTATTGCTAATTTCACAAAACAAGAACAACCATTTACTTTAATGGATGAATATCTAAATAAACCAGCTAAGTTATTAATTGCTAATTATGAACGAGAAGTTAATTTAGCTAGTTTCACTTTGAAACCTTATGAGGCACGGGTTTACACAATTACAGTATAGGGGGTGTAGTTATGAAAGAATTCCAATTAGAGATTATTCGGGGGATTCA
>JAQUTO010000084.1:1944-4097 GCA_028694305.1 Bacilli bacterium | reverse complement strand
CTTTGCCCAGTCATCATGGATGCTAAGAAAGCTGAAGTGGCGTTGGACAAAATGTGTGGTGTCATGGAAGATCGTTATAAACTCTTTGAAAAATACAGTCAAAGAACAATTGAATCTTACAATGACTATGCTGCTCAAAATGGATTACCAAAACTGCCATACTTAGTCATTATCATTGATGAGTTGGCTGATTTGATGATGCAATCAAAACATGAAGTTGAATTTAGTATTGCCAGAATTACCCAATTAGCCAGAGCCGCTGGTATTGTTTTAATTGTGGCGACACAAAGACCAAGCGTTAACGTCGTGACTGGTGTCATTAAAGCTAATATTCCATCGAGAATTGCTTTTGCAGTTGCTTCTCAAGTCGACTCTAAAACTATTTTGGATGATACAGAAGCAGCTAACTTACTTGGCAAAGGAGATATGTTACTTTCAATGCAAGGTGCTTTAGGCCGGCAAAGAGTTCAAGGCGCTTTTGTGACTGATGAAGAAATAAGACGAGTTGTTGCTGCTATCAAGGCTCAAAGAGAACCGGAGTTTGATCCAATCTTTATGGATTTGGAGCCAAAACAAACAATCGAGCAACAATCATTGGATGTTGATTTAGGCGATACCAAAGGTGATGATGAGGCTGATTTATACGGCCAAATTATCGGTTTCTTATCAACAGTCGATACCATTTCAATTAGTGCTTTACAAAGACGCTTCCGTTTAGGGTTTCCAAGAGCTGGAAGACTATTAGACCAACTCCAAGATGAGGGTTTAATAAGTGGTCCACAAGGTGCTGGTAAGCAAAGAGAAGTTCTTCATGATGCAGTTGTGGCAAGAATAAAAGCAGGTGATGAAGATGCAAGTTAAGACGATAGCATTATTGCCTAATTTAACTTTGTATCTAGTTCCAACTGAGAAGTTTAAAACAGTTGAGATGAATATTATATTTAAAGGAAAGGTAGATCCGAAACTTGATGCCGATTTAATGCTTTTGGCCGAAGTTTTAAGCGACTCTTGTCGCCGTTATCCTAAGAAAAGAGAAGTAGAAGCATATTGCGATTTTCTTTATCGCTTTTCCTTTAGAATTAATAATGAACATCAAATGGAGAGTGATAATTTTACCTTATCTTGTAATTTTATCTCACCTCGTTATTTACCAGATGATTTTGATATTGTTGATAAAGTCTTTGAATTTATTCATGAGATAATCTATCGGCCTTTACTAAAAGATGGGGCTTTTGATTCAGAAGTAGTTAAAATACAACAACAAAAGACCATCACTTTGGTCAACCAATTCAATGATTCGAAAGAGTATTATTCTCTTTTGCACTTAAATGATTATATTAATGGAGAACATCCTTATAAACATTCAATGATTGCAAGTGAGGAAGAACTAAAGAAAGTTACTCCTCAATCTTTATACGCTGCCTACTTAAAACTTTTAGAACGTCCTATCTCAATTTTTATTGTGGGTAAATTCAATGAGTTACATTTGAATCGTATGATTATTAAACATTTAAGACCAGGTAATGAAGTCACTACACCACGCTTATTTGTGGAATTGCCGTATAATAAAATGGCGAGATATGAGGTTACAAAACACTTTAAACAATCTCAGTTATCAATGGTCTTTTTAACTCCAGACATTAACACTTCTAGAGTTGATAATGTGGCTTTATTATTCAATTATATATTTGGTTCTGGCTCCAACTCAAAACTTTTTAAAGTTGTCCGTGAGGAACATAATTATTGCTATACAATTAACTCACAATTAAGAACTCTTTCTAATTCTTTGGTTGTGAGTGCGGGTATTGATGATAAAAATTATGAAGATACTATCCTTTTAGTTTATAAACAATTAGATAAAATGGCTAAAGGTGAGATTAGTGATGAGGAGTTTACTGCTGGTGTTGAATCTTTGAAGAGTCAATTCATGGCTAGTGAAGATAATGGACGTTCCATCATTGTAAGTATCATGAATAATCTAGTTCGTGATTTACCATATCTGCCACCTCAAGAAAGAGTGGCTGAACTCGAGAAAATAAGTAAAGCCGATGTTGTTAGATTTGCTAAAGGTGTCCGTTTTTCATATTCGTTTTTGTTACGTCAAAGGGGTGAAAAATAATGGGCAAGTATTATTATCATTCAATTGATGAAGT
>JAQUTO010000084.1:0-1844 GCA_028694305.1 Bacilli bacterium | reverse complement strand
TAGACCCTAAAGTTAGAAATAAAAATGAAATAATTTGGTCAATGTATCTTGAATTAGTTTTTGGCTCTAGTTCAAAACTCAATCAGAAACTATTAGAAAAAGGTGTCATTGTTTCTCCAATTGATGCTTCTAAGTTTTGTGGGGAGAATTACAGTTCAACCATTATTTCGGCCGATGTCTACAACGAAGAGGAGTTTATTAAGGCTATTGCTGAAAATATCGGAACAGTTAATTTTTCAAGTGTGGCTTTTGAACGTTGTAAACACGCTGAAATCGCCGCCTTTATTCGGAACTTAGAAGATGTTCAAGGACTAGCCGTTAACTTTGTTTATAATTTCTTTGATGGTGTAATTGCCTTAGAAGATTACGATGTTATTAACAGTATTACTTATGAAGATGTCGTAAAATTTGCAGAGTTATACAAGATTAAAAACCGGGCTATCTTTACGATCAAGCCTAAGGAGCAGGTAAAATGATTAAAGGAATTGGTGTCGATGTGACTATGTTAACGCGCTTCATTGCTAAAGATGATGCTTTCATTAAGCGAATATTAACCCCAAATGAATACCAACAATTTTCCACTTTAAATGACATTCGCCAAGTCGAGTATTTGGCGGGGAGATTTTGTGGAAAAGAAGCATATTACAAGGCATGTAAAAATCGGCAGATATCTTATCATGATGTCGAGTTGTTGGATGATAAGGAAAAGGGCCTAACTATTAGCGACCCACATGCCCACATTTCTATCTCCCATGATGGAGATTATGTGATTGCCTTTGTTGTCGTCGAATAGAATCGGTGTTGTAGTAGTACCACCGCATTGTGACCATTGGTTTAATGCAGTAAATAACCACAAGTAAGGAGGAATTTATTATGTTAAACTTAGTGGCTTTATGTGGCAAGATTACGAAGACTTATACGGGAGTTGATGGAGATTACTACGTTACACTTGAAGTTGAAAATGATTATCGTGAGACTGATGGCACTTTACGAACTGAACAACTTCCTTGCACTGTTTGGAAGGGGATGCTTGAGTCGTTAAAAGAATATTATCATCCGGGTCAATTCGTGACTATTCAAGGTCGAATTCAAAATCGAGATGGTCGGATTGTCGTGATGGGTGAGAAGATAGCTTTCGCTCAAAGATACGAGAAATATAGAAAGAAAGAGAAAGAGGAATAATTATGGAACAATACTTGGAACTATGCCACTATGTCTTAAAAAATGGTATTGAGAAACATGACCGAACGGGGACAGGAACTATCTCCACTTTTGGTTATCAATTTAGAGTTGACATGTCCCAAGGATTTCCACTATTAACTACTAAGAAGGTTTATTATCATGCAATTCTAGGTGAATTACTTTGGTTTATTAGTGGAAGCACTAATATTCAACCATTAGTTAAAGAAAAGATTCGGATTTGGAATGAATGGCCTTATGCAAGTTATAAAAAGTCAGCTGACTATCAAGGCGAAACCATGGAAGAATTCGTGGCTAAGATAGCTTCTGATGATGCTTTTGCCAAGAAATATGGGGATTTAGGCCCTGTTTATGGTAAACAATGGCGTAATTTTGGGGGAGTAGATCAACTTTTGGCAGTTGAAAAAGCTTTAAAAGAAGACCCATTCTCTAGAAGACATATTATTTCAGCTTGGAATCCGCCAGAAATACCTTTGATGGCGCTTCCACCATGCCATGCTTTTATGCAATTCTATGTTTCTGGTGATGGCAAAAAACTCTCACTCCAACTATATCAAAGAAGTGCTGATGTATTTTTAGGAGTGCCATTTAACATTGCTTCCTATGCTACATTACTTACCATGATGGCCAGTGTCTGTGGCTAT
>JAQUTO010000004.1 GCA_028694305.1 Bacilli bacterium | reverse complement strand
AATAGTCTTAAATCAACATAATACTAATTATACGAAGTAATATCAAACAAAAGTAAAGGGGCTTTCTAGTAGTACCCCTTTTAATAGAAGGTAGAAATTATCTTAGCAATTTTCTCTAAATGCTCAATATCGATGTTATCAAAACGATCAATATATGGTGAGTCAATATCTAGGACACACATGACTTGGCCTTTATGGACAATTGGTAAAACAACTTCAGCTCTCGATTCTGGATCGCAAACAATATGATTGGAACATTCTGTAACATCACTAACTATTTGGAGTTTACCAGTTGCATAAGCTGTGCCACAAACACCTAAACCTTTAGGAATCTTAGTACAGGATGGTAAACCAGCAAAAGGTCCAACCACTAAATAGTCTTTTTCAACAAGGTAAAAACCAATCCAATTAATATCATCAATGAAATACTTGAGTAATCCGATAGTATTGGCCAAATTAGAGTAAATATTTACCTCTTTATCAAATAATGATGGTAAATACTGCTCTATTTTGCGGTAATTATCAATTTTATTGTCACTTTTTGGTGGTAGAGTATACATAAATATCAGCCCTCCTTGAGGATGTCCTCAACATTCAAGAATTCTTGATCTGCCCAGAGTTTATCTAAGCTATATTTAGCTCTTTCTGGCGAATAAAAGACATGGATAATAATGTCATTTGCGTCTAAAAGCACCCATTTACTGCCCTTTTCACCCTCAATATGATTAATATCGAAGCCTTTTTGGAGTAATTCCTTGCGAACTTTGGCTGCAATGGCACTAGTTTGAGTAGTATTGTTGGCGTCACAAATAACGAAATATTCGCATAAAGGATTGACATCTGAAACATTAATTATTTGAATGTCATTTCCTTTCATATCATCGATGGTTTTGACTACAAGTGCAAGTTTATCTTTCATTATTTCCTCCATTTAAGTACTTTTGTGCTGTTTCCAGTGTTAAATAATAAATCTTACTTTGATCGCCCTTGTTCTTCTCTATTAAGTATAGAATATTATCTTGCAAAACGTTCAAAAAGCCTGAATCTAAATTATTAATACAACAAGAAGTTAAGTATTTGGCTTTCTCATATTTCCGACCCGGTTCAATCTTATCAGCAGCATAGACAATCTTATCTAGGTCTGACATTGGATAATGCCCAGTTGTATGGTACATCATAGCTTGTAAAATGACAGGATCTTTAATATGGTAAGTATCTTGAGCAACAATTGTTCCTAGAAATTGATGATAGATTTGAGGAGGAATATCTAAATACTTTGGAAAATATGCTTCCATTAGTTTTTTTGCAACTGTAGAAGGTATCTCTTTAGCACAATCATGCAAAATAGCAGCAATATAAGCTTGATCTACATCATATTTATTGGCTTTTGCTATCTTTTTTGCCACAACTGCTACCCTTTTAGAATGTTCAAATCTAGTAGTAGAAAGTTCTAAAATCAACTTGTTTTCAAGATATAATCCTCTTTTTTGCATATATTCAGCCACTTCTTGAGGAACTGCATAACTATCAAAAATTCGAATAGAGGAAGAAGAGACCATTGGTCCTTGAATATCCAATACCTTAACCCCATATTTCTTGATATTTTGTTGATTAATTTGATAACCTGGACGTTTAGCCAAAACAAAAGTAACCATTTTGGCTAGTTCTTCAATCTGATACCAATTGGCCAATAACTCTAATTGATCTGAACCAATTAAAAAATAGAATTCATACTCCGGATAGAGTTTTTTAAAGGCTTTGATGGTATTGAAAGTATAAGTTGGCTCCCCTTTTATGGTATGTTTTAGTTCATAATCGCAAAGTTTATAGTTAGGATAAGGGGCGATTGCACGTTTAATCATCTCTAAACGATCACTTTGCGAAGTGCTTACTTCTTTCCACCGTGGCGACTTTAAAGGTAGAAACCAAACTTCATTGGCTTCTAGTTGGTGGTAAGCAGCATCGGCAATTGCTAAATGTCCATTATGAATCGGATTGAATGAACCTCCGAGAATAATAATCTTCTTTTTCATTATTTAGGGAGGACAATTTTAGGTTCTTTGGCTGGTTTATAAAGAACAATAGTTCTGCCGATTATTTGAACTACGTCTGATCTAGTGGCTTTGGCAAGTTCTTTAGCAACTTCATCGACTTCAATTTCACAAGTTTTAAGTACATTAAGTTTAATTAGTTCATTAGCAATTAAGGCTTTTCTAACAGTATCATAAACTGTTTGAGATAAGCCATCTTTACCAACTTGAAAGAAGGATGGCATTGTATTAGCCAGACCTCTTAAATAGCATTTTTGTTTACCTTTTAGCATTTTCTTCACCTCCGATGAAGGATGGATATGTTTGAACGCCAACTCCCTTTGGTACATAGACATCACAAACGACATCTTGTCCGACTACATCAATGAAAGCAAGTCCATTAATACAGATGGAAGTCCGTTCCTGTCCTTGAATTAATAATGGATGTTTAGTAAAGTCAGTTATACTCTTGATATTGGTCGCTTTCGGCGAATAATCAGGATTTAGAATAGCTTTATTGAATTTTTCATCAGCATTATTATCCAACTTAGTCCGATTTACTTTAACATTATTACTAGCATATACGATAAAAGAAGTTTTGACTAGATTTTTTGACTTAATGAAGTCTAAACGGCATAAACTTCCTAGATAAAGTGATTGTCCAGGCTTAAGTTGAAAGACTAAAGGCTTAATTTCTTTAGTTGGCAGCAAAGCTCTTAAATTCTTACTATCAACATAATGATAGATGTTTTCTACATTATATATACCCGGTGTATCGTAAAGATATTTATCATTCAAGAAAGGTACTTTTACTAATTGCAATGTCGTTCCTGGAAAATAAGAAGTAGTAACCATTTTATCAGTATTATTCTCATAATCATGTAATAATGTATTAATAATAGAAGATTTACCAACATTGGCAGCACCAATTAAGTAAATGTTCTTTTCAGGATATGTTTTAATTATACCATTTAATAAATCATCAAAATTACGATTTTTACGAGCACTGATGCTTTGTAAATCATCAAACTTAATTCCCGCCTCATTTAACTCACTAATAATATGTCTTCTAAACTTATTTTCATTAAGTGATTTAGGTAAAACATCAATTTTATTAACTAAAATGATGAGTTTTGAGTCTTTAGCCATCTTATTTATATCTTTAATTAACGAGCCATGGAAGTTAAAAGCATCCATGACATATAAGATAATATTATCTTTAGTCGGAATATCGATGGTTTTTAAGAACTCTTCATTATTGATTGAAATTGAGTTTTCGTTATAATGGCGCAACTTAAAACAACGTTGACAAAGTGGCTCTTCACGATGAAGTTCAACATTACTTGGAATATAACCTTGTTTATCTGGGTCAAGACTTTGTAACACTGCCCCACAACCACTACAGATTTTGGCTTTCATTTCTTTTCCCCTAACTTCTTATATTTATTCCGTCTTAAATTATTGTTGCGAATGGCCTTATCAATAGCGCGATTAATTCTTGTTACTGGTAAATCTGAATCAGCAACTGGTTCAACTAAGATGGAGCGAATACCTAAAGAATTGGCAAACATAACATCGGTGATTAATTGATCCCCTATGATCACGCACTTTTTAAAATCAATATTATTAGTAATCAAGTAGTTTTTAGCATTGTTGATAAATGGTTTATGAGCACTAGACAAATAAGGTAGTTTTAATGATTCACAAAAAATTGAAACTCGATCCAAATGATTATTAGAAATAATGATAAGTTTAAAACCCTTCTTTTGGATTTTCTGGACTAACTTAGCGACCGCTTTAGACGGAACTTTTTCATAATATGCAGTTAAGGTATTATCTAAGTCACATAAAATTGTTTCAACGCCCATTTCTTTGAGGGCATCGAAGTTAACTTGTTTTAGACTTAGTTCATACCAGGTTGGCCTAAAAAATCGCATATACACTCCTATAAATCATCAATCAAATCAAAGATAGAACTTTGATGTTGCTCAGGTTCGTCACTACTTTCGTTGGCGCTTGGTGGATTATTGTCTCCCCCATCATTATCATCGTTTTTACTCACTTCTGGAGTAAAAACAGCTGTTTTTTCATCAATACAGGCTAAATACATATCAGATAAGCAAAGATAGGTTTCACCACGTTCGGTTGTAATTGTTGATTTTAAACTCTTACCAATTGGTGTGGCTTTAGTTGAATCAAACTCAATCTTACGTGCACCATTAATGCTGGATAAGACATAATAGGTTGATTCTGGATTAAAGAATTGTAATGAAACTATGGTTTGAGGTTCGCTCTTATAATACTTATAGAGTTCAGTTGGTTTGGTTAATCTACTGGTGGCATTAATAGCACTTGAACTAAAGATCTTACAAGCACCTTTTTCACTTAAAGCCACAATATTTAACTTATTGCCGTGATTAACTGTAATCATCGCAACTACTTGTTCACCTTTAGCTAGTTTCATGGCTTTAACTCCCCCAGCTCGATACCCTAAAACGGCGACTTCGCTTTCATGGTAACGGATGAGATGACCATAACTAGAAACAAGTTCAAGATAAGCATCACCAGTACTATATGTAGCACCAATTAAAGCATCATTATCATCTTTTAAGGCCATGCATTTAACTGGGCGTGAGTAACGTTGTAAGATGAATTCTTTGAGATTAACACGTTTAATTGAGCCTTTTTTGCTACAAAGATTGATATAAACTCCTTCTTTAAAGTCAGAAATGAGGTAAGCAGCGATAATCTTTTCATCACCATTAACCGCAATTAAATGCGAGATATGTTTACCTTCTTCTTTCCATTTTCCATCTAACATTTCATGAACTGGAATATAGAGGAAATTAGCCCGGTCAGTAAAGGCTAAGACAATATCGGTTGTTGTGGCTTTACCACTTGCGATAATGATATCCCCCATCTTACAGCCAGGCAATGAATCTTCACTGGCTAAATAAGACTTAACAGAGGACTTTTTAGCATAACCATCACGGGTAATTGTAAAGTAACAATCTTCTTTTAGAATTGGTTGTTTTTCCACATTAAACTCCACCATTTCATTTTCGATAACAGAATGGCGTGGAATTACATATGTTTTAGAGATATCTTTTAATTCATCAATCAAAACTTGTTTTAAAGCTTTTGGATCGCTTAGAATTAGTTCAAGTTTAGCCACTAAATCGGCCAAACTTCTTCTTTCTTCTTCAAAAGTAATGACTTCAGTTGAACTGAGTCGATATAGATGTAACATAACGATAGCTTCGGCTTGCTTATCTGATAATTTAAAACGCGCAATCAAATTGGCCTTACTAGAAGCTTTATCATTACTATGTTGAATAATTCTCACTACTTCTTCAATATTGTTCTTAGCGAGGATTAAACCATCAATTATGTGCATTCTAGCTTTGGAACGCTCCAAATCAAATTGACTTCTTCTAGTAATAACATCGATTTGGTGGGCAATATAATAGTCGAGAATATCAAGTAAACCAAGTTGTAATGGTTTACGGTCACAAATAGCAACGGTATTATAAGAATAACGAACTGAGAGTTCAGTTTTCTTCATTAAATAGTTAATAATCGCTTCGTGGTTAGCTTCATTTTTCATTTCAACCACAATTCTCAAGCCCGATCTATCAGTTTCATCTCTGACTTCAATGATACCATCAATTTCATGATTTACCCGAATTCTATCGATGTTTTTGACCATTTCAGACTTAATAACTTCAAATGGAATTTCACTAATAACAAGAACGGTTATGCCCTTTTTCTTGACTAATTCAGTTTTAGAAACTATTTGGATGGTTCCTGAACCAGTTTTAAAAGCCTCTTTAATACCATCTAAACCGCGAATAATCCCACCTGTTGGAAAATCTGGGCCCTTAATAATTTCCATCATTTCATCTAGACTACATTTAGGGTGTTTGATTCGATAAATAGTGCCTTCAATAACTTCATTAAAGTTATGCGGTGGAATATTGGTAGCATACCCCGCAGCAATACCCTTGGCACCATTAATTAAAACATTTGGAAATCTAGCAGGTAAAACTGTTGGTTCTAACTCAGTATCATCAAAGTTTAGAGCCATTTCAACTGTATTTTTATTGATATCTTGTAATAATAAGTCACTAATTTTAGCTAAACGAGCTTCAGTATAACGCATAGCGGCTGGTGGGTCATCATCAATGGAACCATTGTTACCTTGCATATCAATTAAAGGAACTGATTGCTTCCATGATTGAGACATTCTAACGATAGCATCATAAACAGAAGTATCACCGTGTGGGTGGTAATTAGCAATAACATTACCGACTGTTTTAGCAGATTTACGATAGCCTGAACTAGAAACATTGCCCATAACCATCATGGCATACAAAATCCGGCGTTGAACTGGTTTTAGGCCATCTCTAACGTCAGGTAGTGCGCGGTCTTGAATGATGTATTTAGAATAATCACCAAAACGTGTCCCCATCATATCTTCTAAATTATAGTGAAATATACTGCCTTTATTTGCCATTTACTTCACCTTCTTTAGTAAAACTATCTTCCATGGTGAATTGAACATTCTCATCAATCCATTCCCGTCTTGGATGTGGATCTTGTCCCATTAAAATTGAAACTCGATGATCAGCAATCTGGGCATCTTGAATACCGACTTGGATTAAGGAACGAGTCTCAGGATTCATAGTTGTTTCCCATAATTGACTCGGATTCATCTCACCTAGACCTTTATAACGTTGGATACTATAATTAGCTCCAATGTTTTTCTTAGCAACTTCTAACTCCTCATCAGTCCAACAGTATTGGAATTTTTCACTCTTGCCACTGCCCTTAAAGACTTTATAAAGTGGTGGCATAGCTACATAAACCATGCCTTTATCAATTAAAGGACGCATACAGCGATAGAAGAAAGTTAAAAGTAAGACTTGAATATGAGCACCATCAGTATCAGCATCGGTCATAATGATGATTTTGCCATAATTTGAATCTTTAACATCAAATTCTTGTCCAATTCCTGCACCAATTGTATGCACAATAGTATTAATTTCAACATTTTTCATTAATTCGGATAATGGCACCTTTTCTGAGTTAATAACTTTGCCTCTTAATGGTAAAATAGCTTGGAATAAACGATCTCTACCTTGCTTTGCACTGCCTCCAGCTGAATCACCTTCAACTAGGATTAGTTCACATTCTTCTCGTTTCTTAGATTGGGCTGGTGTTAGTTTACCCGAAAGGAGTAACTTATCACCTTTACCCTTTTTATTACTTCTTGCATCTTCTCTAGCTTTACGAGCTGCTTCTCTAACTTGGCTAGCTTTTTGAGCCTTATTAATAATAGAATTAGCAAATTCTTTGTTTTCTTCGAGGAAATAGGCCATCTTTTCATTGATGACTGCCTCAACAGCATTTCTCGCCTCTGGAGTTCCAAGTTTTGACTTAACTTGGCCTTCAAATTGTAAGAGTTTTTCAGGGATTCTAACTGAAACTATCGCAGTTAAACCTTCCCGATAATCAGAACCATCTACTTTATCTTTATCCTTAATTAGGCCATATTTACGACCATAATCACTAAAACTACGCGTAAACGCCGATCTAAACCCAGTTTCATGGGTTCCACCATCTAGAGTTTTTATATCATTAGCAAATGACAAGATATCTTCATCATAAGAATCAGTCACATATTGGAAAACAACTTCAACATAAATATCTAATGAAGTTCCGGAAAATGCAACTGGGGATCCAATGACTGCATGATCTCGATTAAGATGCTTAACATAAGCAATTAACCCCTCCGGATACTTAAAGCTTTGAGTTGTATGATCTCTTTCATCATTTAAAACAAGTTCGACTCCTTTTAATAAGAAGGCATTCTCTTGCATTCTTTCAGCAATGACTGATTTTTTAAATTCAATGGTAGAAAAGACATTTTTATCTGGCACAAAACGGACCTTTGTTCCTGTCGCAGTTGGTGGGACAGCATCGCCAATAACACTAAGTTTTGAGATGTCACGACCCCCATTTTGGTAACTTTGATAATATTTCTTACCATGTAGTTGGATAGTTACTTCTAGAATTGAGGATAAAGCAGTAACAACTGAAGCTCCAACACCATGTAAACCAACACTAGTTGAATAGGAAGAAGAATTAAACTTACCCCCTGCATGCAAAACTGTATAAACGACTTGCGGGGTCGGAATTCCACTTTTATGTTTACCAGTTGGAATTCCACGCCCAAAATCTTCGACAGTGATACTATGATCATTCCCGATTGTTACAATTATTTTATTTCCATACCCTGCCATGGCTTCATCGATTGCGTTATCAATGATTTCCCAGACTAAGTGATGGAGCCCTCTTGAATCAGTAGAACCGATGTACATCCCGGGTCTTTTTCTAACAGCTTCTAGACCTTCAAGGATTTCTATACTACTCTCAGAATACTCGTTTTTTTCGCCCATTAATTTAACACTCTCCAATAACAAACTCAATTATACATTATTTGATGTTATTTTTCACCATTTTATTATATAATGGAGGTTGTTTATTGGGAGGATGGAAAATGCTAGGATGGAGTTATGCGATTGCTGTAGTCAGTGGATACCTCATCGGTTCAATTCCTTGGGCCTTAATTATCGGTAAGAAATATTATGATAAAGATATTCGTAATTATGGTTCTCATAATCTTGGTGGCACTAATGCTGGACGGGTTTTAGGAGCCAAAGCCGGCGCTGTTGTCATTCTACTTGATATCACAAAAGTTGTCTTAGTCTTCTTACTTAATTACCTATTAATGACCCAAGTCTTTGGTCTCACAGAATATACAATTCAACTCTATTTAGCTGGAATTATGGCGGAAATCGGCCATTGTTACCCATTTTGTGCCCAATTTAGAGGTGGTAAAGCTGTTTCAGCTTATACCGGATTTATGCTTTCTACCAATTGGTTAATTACGATTATTATGTTTCTCATATATGGGATAGTCTTAAAAAAGACCAAGATGGTCTCTTTGTCTGCTTTGATCTCTTCGGCTTGTGGAATGATCTTGGGTTTTATTCCTATTTTCCAGTTCGGAATGTGCTATCATATGCAACAAAATTGGATGCTCGGTGCTGCAATCGGATGTGGCACAATCTTACTCTGGATTAGACATCGCCAAAACATCCAAAGAATCATGACAAAAACTGAGCGAAAAATCTCTTGGCTAAAGTAAAGAAAAAAGCCCTTAATTGGGCTTTTATTTTCCTTGCGAATCATTGATCGCTTTCATCGTTTGTTTTATTTGTGCTTCAGAAGGCTTACGTCCCATTGAAAGGAACATAGCTCTAATCATCTTTTCACTAATAGGCGGATTCTTCTTCATCTCCCGTTTAATAAACCATCTAGCGAGGAAGAAACCTGCAGCGAGGCCGATAACAAGACCGCCTGCTAACCAACCAACATTAACCCATGACATATATTAATACCTCCATATTTTTCTTTTCTTTATTATTTTAGCGTAATAAGGTGACATTTACAAGTAAACTAAAGCAGTTTTTCAACAATTTTAGTAGCAGTAAAGCCATAATAGTCAATTACATCTTTCGCTTTGCCACTAGCACCAAAGCTCGTAATACCGAAGACTTGCTTAGCATATTTATACCAAATATCTGGTCTACCCATCTCCAAAGCTACAACTTTAGAGCGGCTATTACCTAAGATGGCTGCTCGATAACTGGCAGGTTGACGATCAAAGAGTTCCATTGATGTTAAAGAAACTACTCTACTATCAATATTATGCTTATTTAGTTCGTTTTGAACTTCAATCGCCAAATGAACTTCACTCCCAGTTGCAAGCAAGGTTAATTGAGCCTGACTCTTCTCTTTAGAAACAACATAGGCTCCTCTAAGATAATCTTCATAACTTGGATTGGCTGCAGTAATTAAGTCTTGTCTTGATAATATCAAGCAGGTAGGCTTATCTTTTGACTGCAAAGCATACCGCCAAGCTAAAGCTGTTTCATTGGCATCGCATGGTCTTAAAACAATTGTATTAGGAATTAAACGCAACGCTGATATTTGTTCAATTGGTTGATGGGTTGGACCATCTTCACCAACAGCAATAGAATCGTGTGTTAAAACATAAATCGCTGGAATCTTCATTAAGGCTGTTGTTCTAATTGAGGCTTTAAAGTAATCAGAAAATACTAGGAAACTACCAATAAAAGACTTAATACCTCCATGTAAAAGCATACCAGTTTGGGCACAAGACATCGCGAATTCTCTAATACCATAATTAATGTTTCTTCCCGAATAATCGGATGAATCAAAGGTTTTTGCATCATTTATTTTAGTCATAACAGAACCCGCAACATCGGCTGCTCCACCAACTAAGTATGGAAGTTGTGGTGCAATGGCATTAATTACCTTACCAGAAGTTTTTCTAGTTGATTCTACATAGCCTATTTCGTAACTTGGATAAGTAATAATAGGTAAATTACCATCTAATGAATCTTGTAATTGCTTAGCAAGTTCTGGATATTTAACCCGATATGAGATCATCATTCTCCGCCATCTGTTATAGACAGCCTTACTTCTTTTATAGAAATGCTCCTTATATTGTTCATAAACAGCACTCGGAACTGTAAAAGGTGGTTCTTTCCAGCCTATTTCTTGCTTAATTCTGTCGGTATCGGCTACTCCGATTGGAGAACCATGAACTTTGTTTGTATTTTGGTTAGTTGATAAGTATCCAATAATGGATGTAATGATAATAAGTGTCGGTTTTTTGCTCTTTTGAGCCTTTTTAATGGCACTTTTTGTATCTTTAATGATATTAGCGTCTTTAACTTGTAAAACATTCCAGCCACAGGATTCAAAGCGTTTTTTAACATCTTCTTCAAAAGACATATTCAAAGCGCCATCCAAAGTGACATTGTTTCGATCATATAGAACAATCAATTTATTAAGTTTAAGATGTCCAGCTAAAGAAATGGCTTCTTGAGTGACACCTTCGTGTAAGTCACCATCACCACATAAAGCATATGTATAGTGATTAATAACAGGATAACCCTCTTTATTATATATGGCGGCTAAATGAGCTTCAGCCATAGCCATACCGACTGCATGTGCAATTCCTTGTCCTAATGGACCACTTGTGGCATCAATACCTGAGCCGGCACTATATTCAGGATGACCTGGAGCGTCAGAGTGTAATTGTCTGAAATGTTTAAGTGTCTCAATTGAAAAAGTCCCTTCTTCAGGGCTATTTCCTGCTCCACAGCCGCATAAATGAAGTGTGGCATATAAAAGCATGGATGCATGGCCACTCGCTAGCACAAAGCGGTCACGATTAATCCAAGCGTAATCTTTTGGAGTTGTATTAATAAAATCATTATAGAGAGTGTACATCGTAGGAGCACTACCTAGAACCATTCCTGGATGGCCAGAGTTGGCTTGGTTAATTGCATCCATTCCTAGCATTCGAATTGTGTTAATACATAGTTGATCAATTTCTTGCATATAAGTACCTCTCTTTAAATCCATAAAAAAGGTCTAGAAGACGGGACAATCCCTGTAAAACAATGATGGAAAACCTGCCTTTTGCTTTAGGAGTCTTGTTACCAAGCATTCAACACAGCGCAAGGACGCGGTAATCCTAAAATATAAGTGTAGGAAACGCATAATCTTCTAGACAAGTTTATTATAACATAATTAATAATTATGTTAACTATTTTTCATGCTTGCATTCGCAATGTTCACCATTGTGGCAGCAACCATCTTTTTCTTTATGTTCATGCTCATCACAAGCACATTTATCTTGGCAACAACAACTATCTTTATCGGCATGCTCTTCACAGCAACAACTACCCTCATGGCTGGCTTCTTTTTCAGCTGCTTCTTGCATCTTCAGTAATTCATCCATGATGAAGTTAACTAAATCTTCAACCCGAATGAGTTTTTGTTCTTTAGTTTCATTATTCTTAATGGTAACGGATGAGGCTAACATCTCAGTATTTCCAATTAGAATCGCAAACTTAGCCTTTTTCTTATCTACACTCTTGAATTGGGCCTTCAAAGAGCGACAGGCATAATCAAATTCAGTTGGAATTTCATTAAAACGTAAGTGCATTGCGACATTAAAGGCATATTGGAAGACACTCTTTTCGAGTGGCATAACATAAGCAATTAAACCAGTATCGAGTTGATCAAAGATGTGATTATCATCTAAAGCTTGGATTAATCTTTCTAACCCAGTTGCAAAACCGACACAAGGTAAATCTGGACCACCTAATTCTTTAACTAAACTGTTATAGCGACCACCAGCACCGATGGCACCGTTATCTTCATGCCCTTTTTCATAGATTTCAAAAACAAGTTCGCTATAGTAATCTAAGCCTCTAACTAGACCTGGATCTAGGACATATGGTACTTGATATTCTTCTAAATAATCAGTGATAGTTTGGAACTTAGCTTTTGATTCTTCACTAATAAAATCACCGATTTTAGGGGCATTTTTAAAGAAATCTTTATTACAATCTACTTTGCAATCTAAAATTCTTAATGGATTCTTTTCATAGCGAGCATGACAATCTTCGCAAAGCTCATCTAGATGTGGTTCAAAATACTTTTTAAGTTCGGCCACATACTTCTTTCTTGAAGCATCATCACCTAAGCAATTAAGTTTAAAATAAAAGTTTTGTAAACCTAAGGATGAATACATATGGAAAATTTGTAAAATTAATTCAGCATCATTTTCTGGTAAAGAAGCTCCAATCGCTTCTAGGCCAAATTGAGTATGTTGCCGATATCTACCTTTTTGAGGACGTTCATAACGGAAGGCTGGTTGTAAATAATAAACCTTGTAAGGTAATTCTTCGGTGGCGTAGAGTTTGTGCTCGACAAAGGCTCTAACTACACCAGCAGTACCTTCAGGTCTTAAGGCCATCATCCTATCACCACGGTCTTTAAATACATACATTTCTTTGGTAACAATATCGCTGCTCTCACCGGAAGTTCTTGAGAAGACTTCTAGGTTTTCAAACATTGGTGTTTCAATTTCATGATAACCAAAATCTGTAGCGATTGATCTTAATAAATTGCTAGTAATTTCCCTTTTAGTTGTAACTTCTGGTAAAAAATCTTCAGTACCACGTGGTAATTTGTAATCCATAATAAACCCTCCTAGTTTTTAGTATAACGATTAACTTCATAGACATCTTTAACGTTAGTTTTAATCGAATTCATGACATCTTGTAATTGGGTTGAATCAGCAACTAAGATACATAACTGAATCTGAGCCGAAGTTGATTCTCCCCGTTTTAAAGCACTAACTGAAGTAATTTGAATCTTCATTTGGCTTAATAAGTTCATGGCATCAACAAGTAGATTGGGCCGATCTTTCGCTGTTATTTGAATATCAGCATAATGTAAGGCTTTATTCTCCTTTAAGAAGTCATAATCCCATTCAACATCAATTAAACGTTGAGCTTCATTTTTAATATTTGGACAATCAGCCCGGTGAATCTTAACACCTTGCCCTTTTGAAATATAACCGACAATATCATCACCCGGAATTGGTGAACAACATTGCGAGAAACTCACTGCTATATTATCCGCTCCAGGTAAAATAATTCCAATACTCTTAAAGCGTTTGCTTTGTCTCTTTTTAGAGTGAGATAAAATTTCTTCTTCGGCTTTGGCTTGTTTTTCTAACTTTAACTTCTCTTGTTTAAAGGAATCAATCACATTTCTAGTGTTGATAGAACGACTATAGCAAGCAAAGAGGAAGTTATCAAGAGTATCAACATTATAAGATTTCAAGAACTCTGGATTATCAATCTTCTTATAAATGGTCTTTAGATCTAATCCCGCTTCTTTAATTGTTTCTTCTAGTTTTTGCCGTTCATCATCAATTACCTGTTCACGGTTAGTATCACTATTATGCTTGATTAAGGCTTTTCTGATGGCATTTCTCGCACCAGAAGTCTTAACAAACTTTAACCAGTCCTCGCTAGGTGCTGGATTTGTTTTAGTGGTTTTAATATCGACAATATCACCTGTTTTTAGTTCAGTATCGAGTGGCACAATCACACCATTAACAATGGCTCCAATGGTAGCATTACCGACTTGAGTATGGATTTTATAAGCAAAATCAACTGGTGTTGAACCATTTGGTAAGTCAATAACCCTTCCTTTTGGAGTTAAAATGTAAACATTAGCATCAAAAATATCATGTTGTAATGATTCAACATAAGCTTGGGCATCATCTTCTTCAACATCAGCACTATAAGTAACTAATTCTCTAAACCAAGCCAACTTCTCTTCAATTTCCTTTTGAACTTTGGCTGGGTCGTAAGCAATATTCTCTTTATATCTCCAGTGAGCCGCAACACCACTTTCGGCGATTTGGTCCATCTGTTCTGTTCTAATTTGAATCTCAAAAACACCGCCATCTTCCGATAAGATGGTTGTATGTAATGACTGATACATATTTGGCTTAGGCATTGCAATATAGTCCTTAAAACGTCCAGGAATTGGTCGATAAATCGCGTGGATGTAACCAAGGACTTCATAACAATGAGTTTCAGTATCAGTAATGACTCTTAATGCCTGTAAATCGTAAATTTCTTCAAATTTCCGCTTTTTAACATAGATTTTCTTGTAAATACTATAAATATTCTTGACCCGTCCCGCCATACGATATGGGATATTGTGCTCTTTTAATAGAGTTTCAATCTTAATCGACATGCTTTTAACAAGTTCATTTCTTTCAGCTTCTTTTTTATGGAGTAAGGCCGAAATATTATGGTATTTTTCAGGTTCTAGGTATTTTAAAGATAAGTCTTCTAGTTCGCTTTTAATGGTATTAATACCAAGCCGGTGGGCGATTGGAGCATAAACCTCCAAAGTCTCTTTAGAAATTCGCTTTTGAGCTTCTTCTGGTTGGGCATACAAAGTCCGCATATTATGCAATCTATCAGCAAGTTTAATAATAATAACCCGAATATCTTTAGCCATGGCGATGAAAATTTTACGGTGATTTTCAGCATAAAACTCTTCCTTAGTCATAGCACCTAAACGTGTTACTTTAGTTACACTATCAACTAGACTAGCAATTTGGGGACTAAATTCTTTGGATAATTGTTCAATTGTAACGCCACAATCTTCTATTGTGTCATGCAAAAAACCAGCCGCAACTGTTTCAGGTCCGGTTTGGAGTGTTGCTAAAATATAAGCAACTTCAATTAAATGATAAACATAAGGCTCACCGGATTTTCTAAACTTACCAGCATGAACCTTATCAGCAAAGGCATAAGCCTTCTTTATTTGTTCAAGATCAGCAGGGCTATGAATGTATTTCTCGCACTCTAAAAAGACATCAGCGGCAGTTGCCCCATAACCTCTTTTACGAAGTGACTCATCCATAGAAATCCCCTTTCTTTTTAATATTTCATTAAAGTTAAGACGTCAATGCCTTTTCTAATTTTACTTCTACCCTTAAGGTCGACAAGTTCAATTAAAAAGGCACAACCAATAACCTTACCACCTAAACCTTCAACAAGTTTAATGGTGGCATCGACAGTTCCCCCTGTAGCTAGTAAATCATCAACAACGAGAACTCTTTGACCAGGTTTGATACCATCTTTATGCATACATAAAGTATTACTACCATATTCGAGATCATATTTTAATTCCACCGTTTCCCGTGGGAGTTTATGCGGTTTTCTAATTGGAGTAAAGCCAATTCCTAGTTCATAAGAGATTGGGCAACCAAAGATAAAACCTCTTGATTCTGGACCCACGACTACTTCAGCATTGTGTGCTTTAGCAAAAGCAATCAATTGGTCACAAGCATATTTAAAGGCCGCTCCATCAGCCATTAAAGGCGTAATGTCTCTAAATAAGATTCCTTCTTTTGGAAAGTTAGGAACATCGGCAATATACTTTTTTAAATCCATGTTAATGATCTCCTTTATTTATAATCATTGATCCCGTAGAAAATATATTCTTCAGGCTCACCAGATTCAACTTTAACCCTAGCATCTTTCTTGGCTTTACGATAAGCTTTAATCTTATCTCTTAAGACTTCAAGTCTTAACCAAATCCAAGGTGCTAAGCAAACAGATGAGAATGTACCAGCAATTAAGCCAACCAACATAGCAATATTGAAGTTAGTTGAGGCTGAACTACCAAAGATTAAGAGTGCAATAACTGTTAATAAGGTAGAAACCGTGGTCATAATTGAACGTCCAATCGTTTGTTGTAAGGATTTATTAACAATATCGTATCTTTCAGCTGGTGTTAATTGTTTCTTCTCAGAATCCACAATATTCTCTCTAATTCTATCGAATTCAACGATAGTATCGTTAACAGAATAACCAATAATAGCTAATACTGCTGAAATGAATTCAATGTTGACTTCAATTCTAAAGATAGCAAAGAATGCTAACATAAATAGCGAGTCATGAATTAATGGGACAATAGCAGAGATTGAGAAAGTCCACTTAAATCTCCAAGCAATATATAAAATGATAAAGACCACTGCAATTGAAAGCGAATAAAGTGCATTCTTAACAGTAGAAGCAGCCACAATTGGTGAAACAAAGTTCAAAGTGAAGCCACTATCATAAATATCTAAGTAGGTATCATGATCAGTACCAAAATAAGCATTAATGGCAATCATAACATCTTGATTTAGTTCAGTTTTAAAGGAACATGAGACCGTATAAAGAGTTAAGGTGTTACCATCAATTTTTGCATTCATAGCGTCTAAATCAGTTTTATACAAGGATAAAATGGCATCAGAAACTTCAGTTTCAGTTGTACCAACAATAACTTGATCTGGCACAACCGTAATATCTTCATTAGTTAAGAAGAAGTTTTTAACATCTTCCACTGTACTCATCGAAGAATCGGCAGTCATATAATATAACTTAGTACCTTGTGAGAATTGAATACCTAAATTCAAACCTGAACCAGTAGCAAGTTTCATAATTAAGATGACAACTAAGCCCAAGACAGCAAAGGAACTCGTGCCTAAAGCAATCCATTTACCCTTCTTATTGAAGTCAACTTTAGCAAAGTGACCAAAGAAGTGTTGGCTCTCCCCTTTATTAACATCAGGTATATCTTTATTTCTAACCCCAAACCAGTTCTTCTTGTTTTGGAAGAATTGAGATTGGCAAAGTAAGGATAAAAGTCCTTTGGAAATAAAGACCATGACGATAACGGTAAAGAAGATAGAAATAATTAACATTGTTGCAAAACCTTTAACGGTTCTTGTTCCAAACAAATACAAGGAAACAGCCGCAATTAAGGTTGTGATATTACCATCCATAATTGATGATAATGACTTTGTAGTACCTTCACTAAAGGCTCTTCTGAGCGATTTACCTTTATATAATTCATCCTTAATCCGCTCGAAAGTAATGATATTAGCATCAACTGCCATACCTATAGCTATAACAGTGGCGGCAATAGTATCCGGACCATATTCCCCGCCCAACCAGTTAAAGCCAAAGAGAATTAAGACAACGAAAGCAACTAATGAGATGGCAGAAACAACGCCTGCAATACCATAGAAAATAATCATTAAGACGGCTACAGCACCTAGACCAATCGCGCCAGCAATCAGTGATTGATTGAAAGCATTACTACCATAAGCGGCACCAACAGAAGTAACAGAAATCTCTTTTAAAGTGAAATCAATTGTTCCGGCAGCAATTAAGTTAGCCATCTTTTGAGCAGTTTCAGCACTAAACGAACCAGTGATAATTACGTCACTATAGAAAGTTTGCGATACTGTCGCATCAGAGACCATCTTACCAGCGGCTTCTGGGTTATTGGAAACAGTTGAATAACTATCTCCAGTGAAACCATAACTATTAGTTTCAGCGTATTTTTCCTCAAAGCCTAACCAGATGACAATTCGGTTACTGCCATCACTTAAGCCCGAGATATATGTCGTCATTTGGGTCCATAAATCGGTGTCTTTAATCTTTAAACTTACAACAGGCGAACCATCTTGATAGTCAAGTCCAGCGCCATTATCTTGTAATAATTCACTGGCAGTGGCTAACAAATTATCATTAACATCTCTAAAAGTAATCTCAGCATTAGAGGTTAATAATTCACGAATCGAAGCGGTTTCGCTTTCATTTTTACTAGCGATAGTAACCCGAACCATGTCAGTTCCTTCAATACTGATTTGTGGGTTTTTAACACCAGCAATATCAATACGATTGGAAATGACTTCTGCAGCTGATGCTGTAGCAGCGGATTTATCGCTATCTATGAATTCTTCGCCGTCTTGATCCAAAACTTCATACAGAATTTCAAAGCCACCCTTGAATTCGATACCTTGATTCATCCCTGAAGCAATGGAAGGAATATTAGCTATGGAAATTGTTAAAATTGTAATTGCTAATACAATAAATGCAAAAAATCTACGCATTATATCTCTCCTTTTCTCCTATTTACCGATAACACCAAAAAATAGGGCCAACATATTATGTTGCCCTATAACTATAGCATTTTGAGGTGAAAAATACAACTTGAAATATTCTATTTCAATGAACTTTTCAGATAATTATTAATATCTAGCCATTAAAGAGCGTATTTTGGTAGGTAAGATGAAGGTGTTGATAAGCCTTTTCTGTGGCTACTCTTCCCCTAGGTGTTCGATTAATCAAACCAATTTGTAATAAGTAAGGTTCGCAAACATCTTCTAAGGTCATGACCTCTTCTCCGATAGCAGCAGCAACAGCTTCGACGCCAACTGGACCGCCATGGAAACGTTCAATAATTCCATGTAAATAGCGCAAATCAATATCATCTAAACCAAGTTCATCAACTTTTAAAGCATTCAAAGCATTTGTTGCAATTTCTAAAGTAATTTTACCTTCTTTAGATTCAATAGTTGCAAAGTCACGAACTCTTCTAAATAGGCGATTAGCAACACGGGGCGTCTTTCTAGATCTTTTAGTGATAATAGTAGCGGCCTCTTCGCTGATTGGAACAGCAAAAACTTTACTGGTCCGATTGATGATTTGACGAATCTCAGCATCACTATAATATTCCAGTCTCATCGTAATTCCAAAACGGTCCCGTAATGGTGATGATAAATCGCCACTCCGAGTTGTCGCTCCAATTAAGGTAAATGGTGGTAAATCTAAGGTAATAGAATGGGCTCCACTCTCCTTACCAATCACCACACTGATTTTATAATCTTCCATCGCCGAATATAAAACTTCTTCTACTACTCTAGGTAGACGGTGAATTTCATCAATAAACAAAACATCTCCCGCCTCTAAAGATGATAAAATAGCTGCTAAATCGCCTGTTTTTTCAATACTTGGACCACTCACAACAATAATATGGCCATGCATTTCATTTGCGATAACATGGGCCAAAGTTGTCTTTCCAAGACCTGGTGGACCGTAGAGTAAAACATGGTCTAAAGCTTCATTTCTTTGTAAAGCGGCTTTAATAAAAACATCAAGGTTATGCTTGATTTGAGTTTGACCGACATATTCTTTCAGAGTTTGTGGTCGTAATGTTAATTCAT
>JAQUTO010000083.1 GCA_028694305.1 Bacilli bacterium | reverse complement strand
TCAACAGCTTCATTTTCACTGAATCCCCGGTCCACACAAGTAATATCTAAACCATCAAAGTGAACCAAGTAATCTTTAGGCATTGTCGCTTCGACAATATTGGACTCTCCGACGAAGTTGGCCACAAAGTCATTAGCTGGTTCATTGTAGACATCTTCTGGTGTACCAATTTGTTGGATAATACCATCTTTCATGACCACAATTTTATCCGACATCGTTAAAGCTTCTTCTTGGTCATGAGTAACAAAGATAAAGGTAATACCTGTATTTCTTTGAATCTCTTTTAATTCATATTGCATTTCTTGTCTTAACTTTAAGTCCAAAGCTCCAAGTGGTTCATCGAGTAGTAGCACCTTTGGTTCATTAACTAAGGCTCTTGCTATTGCTACCCGTTGTTGTTGGCCACCAGAAAGAGCATTGATATTTCTTTCTTCATAGCCTTCAAGCCCAACCAACTTCAGCATTTTATAAACTTTCGATTTAATCTCCGCTTTACTATAAATATGTTCTGTGGTTGCAACCTTCTTTTTGGAACCAAAGAACTTTAGGATTCTAGTTGAAAGTTTTTGGTTATTGGTATTTTTAATATTGAGCCCAAATGCCACATTCTCAAAGACATTCATATGAGGAAATAAAGCATACTTTTGGAAGACAGTATTAGATGGTCTTTTATAGGCTGGTAAATCTTTTAAATCTACCCCATCTAATAAGACTTGACCACTAGTTGGTAAATCAAAGCCACCAATAATTCTTAGAGTTGTAGTTTTACCGCAACCCGAAGGTCCTAGTAGAGTCACAAATTCATTTTCATTAATTATTAAATTTAAACCTTTGAGTACAATGTTACCATCATATTCTTTGGTAACGCCGATGAGTTCAATTAAAGGTTTAGATTCAGTTCTCGCCACTTTAATAATCTTTTTAGTGGTCTTTTCATTTTCTACCATGTTGTTACCTCCTTAGAATGATGGTGGGTTAGCTACCCATAAGACTTTAGCTTTACTTTTAGTTGTATTTTGAATGTAATAATCGCTACTACCTGAAACATAAAATGTTTCACCCTGATTGACTTTGACTTCATGATCTTGGAATACTAGTTTTATTTTGCCTTTTAAGACATAGCCGAATTCTTCACCTTCATGGGGTTCCATCTCAAAGGATTTGGCCTCGCCTTCTAGTTCAATTATTAAGGGTTCCATTGCTCTTTTTTGAGCATCAGGAACTATCCAATTTATGGTATAGCCATCTCTTTTATCTTCAAAGTAATCATCTTCACCGAAAGTAACTCCATTAGACTTACTTTCTTTAAAGAATTCAGCCGGAGTAGTACCTAAAGCTTCTAAGATATCGCTTAAGGTTGAAATCGAAGGTGAAGTCATATTGTTTTCAAGTTGGGATAAGAAGCCTTTAGTTAGTTCACAGCGCGAGGCTAGTTCTTCTAATGTTAAACCATTTTTAATTCGCAGTTGCCAGAGTTTTTCGCCAATATTTACCATTTTGATTCCCTCCTCCCCAAAGTTTAGTAATACTAAACATTTTATTTATAATACAAAACTATTATAAAGAAAAACTACAAGAATGCAATACTTTTTTAATAAAATGTAATTTTATTCATCTATGTCCACTTTTCGCATTTCTTTGTTGACAGTGTTTTTGGTCTATGTGTATACTCAAATTAAGGGTGTAAGGAGGCTTATTTATGGCGCTAGGAACTAGAAATGCAATTCTCAATACATTCGCAGAAATGTTACACAAAATGCCTTTTAGCGAGATTACTGTGACCGCTTTAGTCAAAAATTGTGGCATTAGTCCAAACACATTTTATTATCACTACGAGGACATTTATGCTTTATTAAATGATTTTATCGGTGGTTTTGTCTCTTATTTTGCTGTTGGCGATAAAGATTCCAATTATCAGTCTACTTACGATTCCATTTGCGCTTTGCTCACAGCTTTTAAAGAAAATGAACAAAGTGTTTATCATATTGTTGATTCGATTTCGATGAATTTTATAGCACGAGGTTCACTTGAAGTAGGTAAAGATGCCATTAGATCACATGTTATTTATGCCGCTAAATCTATTGAGGGCGAAGTTCCTCAACATGCCATCGATGCTATTGTTGATTATTGCTACTATGCTATTGTAGGTAATATAATTCGCTTTTGCTGGCAACACATGAATGCTGATATTGAATCAACTGCTCGCCAACTAGATGTCTTAACTACTGCCACGATTAATGAATCTTTACGGGCTGTAACTAACTCCAAATAATTGCGCAATTTTGAAAAATTGTCCTAATCCACACAAAAACAAGGTTTTAATCAATAAACCTTGTTTTATTTGATGTTAAACTTTAAGTATAAGTAAAAGAAAGGGGCGATTTTATGAACGTGAAAGATAAAGCTAAACAAGTGAGTTTGATGAAGGCTTATGACTATTTAGACAAGGATTTTGATACTAATTTGCCTAAATTATTAAAAGCTATCAAAAAGTTAGATCCTTCAGGACATGCTATCTCACGTCAAATTAATATTGTTGAGAAAGGGATTCAAGATAAGGATAATAACTGGAATCAATTCCTCCATATTTTATGGAATGATATTGATGATAATCAAAGACGGATGCTCTTTAAAGGTGCCATTGTCAATGGTTCAGTTATCGGCACACCTATTGCCGAAAAATATCAAGAAAAGTATCATTGCAATGTCCCTTGGGCCATCTTAATGGATCCAACCTCAGCCTGTAACCTTAAGTGTATTGGCTGCTGGGCGGCTGAATATGGTCATGCACTTAACTTAACCTATGAAGAATTAGATAGTATCATCACTCAAGGTGAAAAGATGGGAACTTATGTCTACATTCTTTCTGGTGGTGAGCCATTAGTTAGACACAAAGATGTCATGAAACTTTGCCGCAATCACCCAGAATGTGCTTTCCTCTCATTTACCAATGCGACTTTTATCACTGATGAACTAGCTGATGAGATTAAAGAAGTTGGTAACTTTGTTCCAGCTATTAGTGTGGAAGGTTTTGAAGAAGCCACCGATGCTCGAAGAGGCAAAGGCACTTATCAAGCCGTTATTGCCGCTATGAAGCGGTTGAAGGCTAGAAAACTAATGTTTGGTATTTCTTGCTGTTACACTAGTGCTAATACTGATGTTATCGGCAGCGATGCCTTTATTGATGAGATGATTAAAGAAGGAGCATTATTTGCTTGGTTCTTTACTTATATGCCTGTTGGTTGTATCAATGTTCCAGCCTTAATTGCTAAACCAGAACAAAGAAAACATATGTATGAATTTGTCCGTCATATTCGCCAAACTCGACCTTTGTTTGCCCTTGATTTCTGGAATGATGGTGATTATGTTGGTGGTTGTATTGCTGGTGGTAGAGCTTATTTGCACATTAATGCCAATGGTGATGTTGAGCCATGTGCTTTCATTCACTACTCTGATTCAAATGTCAAAGAAAAGACTTTGCTTGAAGCGTATCAATCTCCATTATTTATGGCTTATCGAAGACATCAACCATTCAATAAAAACATGCTTAGACCATGCCCTGTTTTAGATAACCCAGGTGAATTAACTAGAATCGTTAAAGAATCCGGTGCTCATTCCACTGACTTATTAAGTCCAGAACCAGCTAAAGCCTTCTGCGATCGTTGTGTGGATGAAGCCAAGTTATGGGCGGATGTAGCTGATGCTATTTGGGCTGATGATCCTAAAAAGCGAGGAATCCTATTAAAAGGCAAGATGGCAACCAAGAATCCAGATTATGCTTCTCAGTATGCTAATCAGTTCCACCCTATTGCTGATAAAACCAAGGGTGATGCCGAAAAACTACATAGTACAAAGACAAAATAAGAAACCTAATTACAAAAAAAAGACTGATTCAAATCAGTCTTTTATTTTAAGTTGGCGTCCTCGGGCGGAATCGAACCGCCGGCCTATCGCTTAGGAGGCGATCGCTCTATCCCCTGAGCTACGAAGACACTAAATTAACTCCTTAAAACTCATAATATAACGTTCTGCAACTTCACTTAATTCTTGTTTATAACAATCCGATATTACATCATAAACTCCGATTGTGTGGTAACCTACTTCTTTAGC
>JAQUTO010000082.1 GCA_028694305.1 Bacilli bacterium | reverse complement strand
TCCATAGGAATTAGCAAACTTATTCGGATCAATGGTATTACCAAGTGACTTAGACATTGCTTGACCTTTGCCGTCTAAGACAAAACCATGTGAAACCACACTTCTAAATGGACATTCATTATGATAAACAGTTCCAATAATCAAGGAAGAATTAAACCAACCACGATATTGGTCACTGCCTTCTAAATATAAGTCAATTGGATAGCCAAGTCCTCTTTGATCCATCACTGTAGTATGGGATGAACCAGAATCAAACCAAACATCCATGATATCTTTTTCCTTCTTATAGTTATCGTGAGGTGATTTTGGATTATGGTACCCACTAGGTAACAAATCTTTGACATCTTTTTCATACCAAATATTACTACCATATTGTCTGAATAAGTCAGAAATATGGGCAAAAACTGCATCCTCAAAGATTGGAGAGCCATCTTCATTATAAATGATTGGAAGAGGAACACCCCAAGCGCGTTGGCGAGAAATACACCAATCATCCCGATCTGCAATCATATTACCAAGCCGGACTTCACCCCAACTTGGATACCATTTAACGGCATGAATTTCAGTCAATAATTGGTTTCTAATCTTATCAATTGAACAGAACCATTGGTCGGTTGCTCTAAAGATAACTGGTTTCTTAGTCCGCCAATCGTGTGGATAAGCGTGAGTAATCTTGGTCTCTTTCATTAAGGCACCACATTCCTGCAGCTTTTCTAAGACTTTAGTATTGCAATCTTCATAGAATAAACCGGCAAAGTCAACTCCGGCCTCAGCAGTCATAAAGCCTTTATCATCAACTGGGCAGAAAGCTGGTAAACCATATTTACGCCCAACTTTATAGTCATCTTCGCCGTGTCCCGGTGCGGTATGAACACAACCAGTACCAGCATCGTTAGTGACATGGTCACCTAATATAACGACTGAACTCCGCTCATATAGTGGGTGTTTAGCTTCAACACCCTCTAAATCACTGCCCTTAATGACAGTTCTTAATTTAACATTAGTTAAGCCAAGTAGTTCTGGTAAGGTATTTTCAAACTCTTTTAAGAAGATATAAACGCCTTGATCAGTTTCAAACACACCATAATCGTATTTGGCATTTAAGCAAATAGCTAAGTTAGCTGGAATAGTCCATGGAGTGGTAGTCCAAATGATGAAGGACTCATCTCCCCTTAAGAATTGATTCTTTTTACTAACTTTAAAAGCTACATAAATAGAAGAAGATGTCACATCATAATATTCAATTTCAGCTTCAGCTAAGGCCGATTCACTGGATGGAGACCAGAAAACTGGTTTCTTCCCTCTAAAAATCATGCCAGCCTTGACCATCTTAGCAAAGACTTCAATTTGTTTAGCTTCATAATCATGTTGTAAAGTAATGTAACAATGATCAAAATCCGCTTCTAAGCCAAGACGCTTAAATTGGGCCATTTGGTGGTTAACTTGTTCTAAAGCATACTTTTCACAAAGTTTCCGGTATTCGGAAAGTTCCATGGTCTTTCTTTTAACACCTTTTTTAGCTAAAGCAGTTTCAATTGGAAGTCCATGTGTATCCCAACCAGGAATAAAATGAGTATAGTAACCTGACATACTCTTATAGCGAACGATAAAGTCTTTTAAAATCTTATTTAATGCATGGCCACAATGAATATCACCATTCGCAAAAGGTGGACCATCATGAAAACGGAAAGGTGGTTGATTTTTGTTCTTCTCTAAGACCTTTTCATATAAATGCATTTCTTCCCATTTCTTTTGCAAGACTGGTTCTTTATTGGCCAAGTTTCCCCGCATTTCAAACGCAGTATTTGGCATTGTTAACGACTTTTTAACTTCCATAATTTCTCTCCTTATACTAAAAAAGTTCCTAATTACAAGGAACGAGTTAACGCGGTACCATCCTAATTTATAGAATAAATCTATACCCTTAATTACCTTAACGCGGTTAACGTTGGGGATTACCCACTCTTCGAAGTGATAAATAGGTTTATGTAACTTTGCACCAACCGTTACTCTCTAATTTTAACCTACTCGTGTCTTCATCAACGATTTAAAATATAGTGTTATTGTGGCATAACCTTTAACTTTTGTCAATAAAAAGGCGGGATTTATAATCCCGCCAATATATTATAAGAGTTTAGAACGAACTTCATCACGTAAGGTCGCTTGGCCTTGCTCTTGTTGCGAAGTAAAAATGAAAGTTGAATTATTGATCCTTTTAACATCAGTTTTTAAAGCGTAAGCAACGCCACAAAGAAAATCAATGACTCTCGTTGCACTAGCTTTAGTTGTTTCATTTCTTAATAAGTTTTCTAAATTAACAATAATTGGTTTACCTAAAATCAATTCTTTAGCGATTTTTTCGGCATCTTCAAAAGAGTTAGGTGCATAAACACCTGCATCTGAAATTGAACTTTTACCCGTTTGTGGGCTCATTCTCCGACTTTCTTGGAGGGGAACCTTTAAGCTAGCAAAATCTAGATTACCATCACTCTCTTCGACCTCAGGTGCTGACGATTTAGCACCGTAATATCCAGCATTTCGCTCATTTTCCACACGCGGAGTAACCGCTTCATCTTCAGTTGGAAATAAGAATCGTTTTAATTTACTTTCTGGCATAATTAATTCGATTTATTCTTTTTACGTAAGAATGATGGAATTAATGAGGTATCTGTAAAGAAGTTTTTATCCTTTTCTGGTTTCTTTTCTTTTGGCTCATCAGCTGGAGTCACCTTGACTTCAGGAGCAATCTTAGGATTCTTAAATTCAAGAGGTTGAATCTTTTCAACTTCTGGTTGTTCCTTAGCTTTATCACCATAGAAAAGTTTATCGATCTTATGCATATCATTACCAACAAACTCAGTTGCAATAACAGTAACTAACATCTTATCGCCTAATGCTTCATCAAGGGAAACACCAAAGATAACGTTAATATCATTATCACCAGCAGCATCTCTCACGATATCGACAGCTTCATTAGCATCGACTAAAGTCATAGATGGTCCACCAGAGACATTAACAATAGCATTCTTAGCACCTTTTATTGAGGCTTCAAGTAATGGAGAAGTAACAGCGGTAGAAGCAGCTTCCACTGCTTTATTATCGCCCTCGCCAATACCCATACCGATTAAGGCTGTGCCTTTGTCTTTCATGGTAGTTCTAACATCAGCAAAGTCCAAGTTAATAATAGCTGGTCTTAAAATTAAATCAGTAATAGTTTTAACTGAGTGGGCTAAGACATTATCAGCTTCCTTAAAGGAATCTTTAAGTGGAATATCTCCGCTAACTTGGAGTAATTGGTCATTTGAGACCACGATTAATGAGTCAACATTTTCTCTTAATTTTTGTAAACCTTCAACCGCATTGTTATTTCTTGTTTTACCTTCAAAACTAAATGGTCTTGTCACAATACCAATGGTTAAAGCGCCTAATTCTTTGGCCACTTTAGCAATGACTGGAGCCGCACCAGTTCCGGTGCCACCACCCATACCAGCAGCAATAAAGATCATATCAGCACCACGTAAGCAGTTCCGAATTTGTTCTTCACTATCTTCAGCTGATAATCTACCGATTTCAGGATCAGCGCCTGCGCCAAGTCCTTTAGTCACATTATAGCCGAGTGGGAAACGATTAGTGCATTTAGAAGCAAACAAAACTTGAGCATCAGTATTAGTAACCCAGAACTCAACGCCTTCAATGTTTTCGTCGATCATCCGATTGACTGCGTTATTACCGCCGCCACCAACACCGATAACTTTAATATTAGCGACAAATTTAGAAATTCCCGAATCTTCTTGCGAATCTAATTTCTCCTGTAATTGTTGTTGTCCATTCTGATTGTTGTTATAATTTTCTTCCATTTTTCTCTCCTCCTTAATCATTAATTAAGTCAACTTCAATTTTTTTACCGTGTTCTCGAATATAATACATAATTGCGCCAATTCCAGGATAGAAACTGGCATCAGTTGCACCGATTACATCGAGTCTACGTACATTGACATCACGGCCTAAACTCTCACTTAGTTTTTGTTTTATGTCAACTGTATTACTAACGCCTCCTGCAATTACAATTGTTCCTTGCATCGCAGTCTTAGATAAGAGTTCGACATTGCTTTTAATTTCGGCTGC